>JAAYPC010000140.1 GCA_012519985.1 Fibrobacter sp. | reverse complement strand
CAGGGCTGTTTCCTGTCTGCTGAGAATTAAACATGTCAGTACGTTCTGCACGCAAATAAACCCATGGTTTACTGTCAGAAATGGTTACCTGGTCTTTTTCGATTCTCTTTCCTGAACTGTCATACCATGCCAAACTGACATCCATTCCGTAGAAAAGATTTTCTACGGTATCTATTGTAGGATATGGGTAAATATGCTCCATGGTTTTGCTGCCTATCGGAACGCAAGCAGCGACTGCTTTTGCGACTCTGAAGACTTCTTTCAGAACAGAGCGGGGATCCCTCAAATGCTCAAGAATATCACCCATTATTGCTACATGGAAAAGGTCATCTTTAAATGGTATTTTTTCAGCAAATCCATGGATAAAACGAAGATGAGGGAAATTCCTGATACCCCTGATTATATTAGGTATCGAAACATCAATACCGATCCCCTGAATTCCCCTTTGGTGAAGGATTTCCATGTGAGCACCATCGGCACAACCAATATCAAGGAAAAACTCCTCAGGGCGCACCATATTGCACAAGCCTTCCAGTCGTTCGCGACGGTGGTTCATTAAAAACGAAAACGTTTCAACTCTCCCATATTGTTTATTGTAGAAGTCCAGTATCCGCCGGTCGCTTGAGTCGTTTCTTATCTCTAGTACCGAATCGATTATCGGATGTAGTTTTTTCATCTGGATGACAGAACCGAACATTTCACTTCTGGTTCTGCTCAGATTACTCAGGTGATCGTACAGATCCTTATCTTCAGTAATGCGTCTGATCTGTGTTACCCATTCATCAGCATTCCGATAATCTTTTATCAATATTCCTGCATCTCCTATGACCTCTGGCAATCCCCCACACTCGCTTGCAATTACCGGAATACCATTTAACATCGCTTCCACAGATATGCGCCCGAATGGTTCCGGGCACATCGATGGGACCAGTAATAATTTGGTATGACTGAAAAAAAGCAATGGATCAGTTTGCCCATAAAAGATACAGTTTTTTACGCTTTCCTTTTCACCCCTTCCAACCGTCATGAATCGATGGGCACTCATTCTTCTTGCAATATCATAAAAAAGACTGCTTCCTTTATGAGCTTCAGGCTGGTTCATGACTATGAATGTCCTGGTATTATCCTCTGTTCGGTAATCTTTAAAATTGATAGTGGGGTAGACTACTTTTGAATCTCTGCCGTAGAATTCTTTGGTGACATTTCGCATGAATTCAGAATTACAGACTATTTCATCTGCATCATCAAACATATTGCGGAATTTGTCACGAAGGGTACGATTTACCGGGTGAAATTTACATTCTGAGCATTTTCTATCACAAAGGTCAAATTGAGTATAAGTCCAGCAAAAATATTCATAGCTTCTGACAAATAACACTGAAGGTATGTGGTGTTTTTTTGCCAGTGCAATGCCGTTATAAGCCCAGTTCAATTGTGTAATTATCAATGTCGGTTTGATTTGCAGAATAACGGATTCGATTGCATCAGGATTACTGAAATATCTTATGTTTATTCCTTTGTAGACACAACCAGAACCGTTCCCTGAGCAAACCGCAAAACAGCGGTGCCCATCATTGATAAACTCCTGTAAAATGGTAAGCGCGCTTCTTTCTGCTCCGCCAATAGCAGGGTAAAGATGATCTCATATAAAAAGCACTGTCTGCTCGGATGAATAATAAAACAGTTCAGGTGATGGTTTAACTCCAGGAGAAATCGTTTTATCTAATGAAGAAGAAGCCCCCTGAAGTGCAGCTTCAATCTGTTTTAACTGCGATATTATTTCCGGCGATTGAGGCTTCAAGTCATTTGCCTTTTGATAATACGCTCTTGCCAGCGAGTATTTTCCCGTGTTTAAATAAATAGAACCGATTCGACTGCAAACAGAAAAGTCAAATGGATTGTTTGTAAAGGTATGGAGGAGGTCTGTGAGTTCCCGGTTGATGACAGTGTTTGATGCCATTG
>JAAYPC010000139.1 GCA_012519985.1 Fibrobacter sp. | reverse complement strand
TTGCCGATTATTTCTGTGCTGATGGTGATCTGATAGGGATTCAGGTTGTGACAATTGGATCTGGGCTCAGTGGGCGCAGTAGAGATTATTTCCAACAGGACAAATACAGTTATGGTTACTATCTTAATGCCCTGGGAAACATGTTAGTTGAAGAGTTGGCAGAAAAGGTTACAGTTGAAATTCGTCGCGGCTTGGGGCTAGAGCCAAACACCGGCAGACGATACAGTTTTGGGTATCCTGGTCTGCCGGGTCCGGAGGAACAGAAGAAAATTTTTGAATTTATGGTCATTGATGATCGTTTGGGGATACATTTGACATCCGGATATCAGATGGTACCGGAGCACTCGACCTTGGGAATATTTGTTCATCATCCACAGGCTGAGTTTCTGATTTGATCAGCTTGTTTATGGTGGTTTGTATTTTCGGCGGGTTATAGCAGGGTTAACAATTAATGAAAATGAATACTCTTCAGGGAGATATAATCGGATCAGATTTTGAACAGATATCTTTACAAACAGATCAATTCGATTATGATTTGCCACCCGGATTGATAGCGCAGTTTCCAGTGAGCAAAAGAGATGAATGTCGTCTGCTGTATATTAACAGAAGAAGTGAAAAAATCGATCATTACCATTTCAGAGACATTATTTCACTTCTTAGAAAAGGGGATCGTCTGGTGTTTAATGATACCAGGGTGATTCCTGCCCGTATGTATGGGCGAAAAGAAAATGGTTTACTCATTGAGTTTCTGTTTGTAGAAAAGATTGATCGGCTTAACTGGATTGCTCTTGTGGGTCCTGCCAGACGTTTGCGAATTGGATCAATGGTGCAGGTAGAAGGCTGCCCTGGATGTTTTCTGAAAATAGTGCAGGTATTGCCAAATGGTGATCGAATCGTGCAGCTTGTGGGAGATGGTGTAGAATCAATAGAGCAATTGATGGAAAAATGTGGTCATTTACCTCTTCCGCACTATATAGAGCGCAATGAAAACCATGGTGATCGGGAAAGTTACCAGACAGTGTATGCCAGAAATAACGGAGCGGTGGCTGCGCCTACGGCCGGCCTTCATTTTACTGATGAATTGTTTCGGGAATTATCTGCTGCAGGCATAGACACCTCTTTTCTGACTCTTCACGTGGGAGTAGGCACATTTAGACCAGTAAAGGAAACAGATCCCCGTAAACATGTCATGCATGAGGAGCGGTATGAGCTTTCTGAGCAGACTGTTGAGCAGATTAAAACTACCCGGGAAAGAGGTGGGAGAATAATAGCTGTTGGAACAACAGTAGTCAGGGTTTTGGAACACTGTGCTATAAATGGAACACTGCAGCCTGGTATTGGGAAGACCAGATTAATGATTCTTCCGCCCTATGATTTTAAAATAATTGACGGATTGATTACTAATTTTCACCTTCCAAAATCAACTTTATTGATGCTGGTTTGCGCGTTTGCTGGCCATAAAAAGATAATGGATGCCTACAGGATGGCGGTGAAAGATTGTTACAGGTTCTATAGCTATGGGGATGCAATGCTGATTTTATGATTTTAAACCCTTGACTCTGCTATGCACTGTTTGTTATCTTTAGAAATATACTCGTAGACCTTTGTTGAAGCCCGTATTTTATGCGGGCTTCATTTTTTATTTACCTTTTCCGGTGAGGAGTAAAACATGACTAATGACAATGTCATGCATTTATCAGTCGAAAACGCAGCTTGGCAGGATTACAGGGCATCCAATACCGGTATGGTTGTCTTTTATTCCAGTGATCCGGTATCGGAAATCCCAATTCGGGAAATTCCGGAGTATATCCCCTCAGATATTCTTCCTGAACCCAATTATGAAACAGGGACCTATGGTTTTTTTGGCTGCAATAAAAGCAAGGTGCGTAATTCCTTTGTAAAATCAAAAATTCGTTACCTTTTATTTATGACAAAATACGAAGGCACAAGTGCTGATTTTAAAGGTAAATATTTTCTTACCGGATATTATCGCATTGCCAAAACTGCAGATTTAAAAAGACAGCATATACGATACCTTTCTGACTATTCCTGTCTTGATGAGGATGTTTGTCAAGCCTTAAGAGCTGAAGAGGTACGTTTTGTTCGTATAGAGGATGCTTTTGAGATTACAGAAAAAGTCGTGAAACAATGGGGTGGCAAGGGGAAGATTACTCGTCAAACCAGATTCCTGCTCAACGAAGAGCAGACCACAGAGGTTTTAGAATTTCTCCAGTCCAAGAATGATGCTACCCAGGAATATATAGCTGAAACAGTTCGTTTACAACCTCATTCGTCTGCCGAAGAAGGTGAACAAGACGAAGAGTAGTCAGATTGTATTGCATTATTTGTTAAAGAAAGACCCGGTAGAGGTGCAAATTGCAGATGCCTTTATCGGGTCAATCTGTAATTGCTCGGCCTAATTTTAAAAATCCTCTTTTGGTTTTATCGCTTTCTCAGTTGCAGCTTCAAAATTTGATTGGTAAGGGATACTTGAACTATTTTTAAGCTATGATTGAGAACTTTGAACAGTCTTTAATAGAGAATAACCTGAAAAAACTTACAACCGGTTCAATACTACTGGCCAGGGATGCATTGAAGGACCCCAATTTCGATTCTACAGTAGTGTTGGTTTGCGTTCACAGCATTGAAGGTTCTTATGGGCTGGTATTAAACCGTCCTTCCCACATGCCTTTATCTGAGATATTTGATGGTTTTCAAGACTCCAGACTAAAAAGGGAGGTTCTTATTGGAGGGCCTGTATCGCAAGAGGAGTTACAGGTTTTGCAAATTACAGAGAATCCGGTAGAAGGGGCGTTTGCGGTTGCACCCAGAGTTTATCTGGGAGGGAAGTGGGAAGGGATAGGTCATATGATAGAAGCAGATCCTGAAAAAACATTTCTTTTTCTGGGGTATTCAGGATGGGGCAGGGGGCAGCTTGAATCTGAAATCACTGTCGGAGCATGGGATGTATACAATATTAATATCGAAAAGCTCTTATTAGAAGGCACATCCAAATTGATGGTGGATTCTAAACAACTTATTTATTACCTGGAAAAATTTCAGAACTGAAAAACTAAATTTTCCCTACCATACTCATGATTTCTTCTTCTCTTTTTTGTTCCAGGGCTCTAAAGCGGCTGAATGCCTGATCGATTTTTCCCTGATCGTATTGGGAGAGCCTTGGGAGAATTTCTCTGTTATATAATTCGATCATGCTGTGGCAAAACTCAGGATCCTTATACAATCTGAGCCGGTTTTTCAGCTCGCCACTTAAGCGGTTTTCCAGACCGCATTCTTTAGCCAGCATATAATCTATGCGGGAGATGCGTTCTGCAATTGTAAGAATCAGATCAAGTGCTTGTTGACCCTTAGCATCCAGACTGGCAGCGGGTGGAAGCTGAATAGTTCCTTTACGCTGGCCTAACATTATTTCCAAAGCTTCTGAATCTTCATTCGCAGGATTAAGAAAATAATTGATTCCTTTTCCACTTTCTGACGCTTTGGCATGCATGTAGGTTAGAATACGGGCATCATTTTCCGAGAGACTTATGTCCACACAAATTGCATGTATCTTTAACGCATCATTAAAATACTGAGAATAGGTCTCCTGATCTGACATAACTTTCACTCCTGCAGTTGTAATTTTTTTCTCTGAAACAGGTTTCTTTCCAAAGTATTTTCGAACTCGAATAAGTACACTGTTGTTACAAATTTTTTAATGCAAAAATCGCGCCGTTTGTATTTTGCACTGTACTAAATCCGGAAAGTTTTTTCATCATGAATGCAAAATTCCTTTTCATTGGCTCTCTTAATGATTTTCTCAATTATAAGCAGAAAGGAAAAACACTGGAGGTCACTTTTAGTGGAAATCCGGGCATTAAAGATATAATCGAATCGTTAGGGGTGCCGCATGTCGAAATACAGCTTATAAAGGTAAATTCTATACCTGTGGATTTTTCCTATCATATCAGGAATACTGATAAGGTGGAAATCTTTCCATTTTCATCTGGAGTTGTGCCTTCTGAGAAAGACAGACCATCATTTATCTTGGACGTGCATTTAGGAAAACTGGCCAGATATTTACGAATGATGGGATTTGATTCCATGTATAGAAATGATTTTTCCGATCCTGAACTGGTTACTCTTTCATGTAAAGAAAACAGAATCCTTTTAACCAGGGATATTGGAATTTTAAAACATGGATGTCTCAGGTATGGTTACTGGGTACGTGCCACTGTTGCCTTGGAACAGGCAAAAGAGGTTGCCTCCCATTATAATCTGTGCACTTCTGTGTTACCTTTTTCCTTGTGCATGGAATGCAACAGCTCTCTATTGAAGGTTAATAAATCCCAAATCGAGGAAAAAATCCCGCCTCTGACCAGAAAATATTATGACAGTTACAGCCAGTGCGTTAACTGTCATAAAATTTACTGGCAGGGATCTCATTTCGAGCGAATGAACAATTTGTTAAAACAAATATGTCCACAACTGAACTGATTCAGGAGTATTATGTCAATCGTTGAAAACTGCAGTCAATGCGATGCCTGGTGTTGCCGGCATGTAGCAATGCAAATAGATAAACCTCGTTGTAAAGGTGATTATGACAAGATCAGATGGTACTTGATGCATGAAAATATATGGGTTTCCATCGATTTATGCGGTAACTGGATTCTTGAATTCAGAACCCCATGCCGTAATATAGACAGTCATAACCGTTGTTCTGATTATGAGAACAGGCCTAAACTATGCAAAGATTATCCCGGAAAGAATGAATTGTGCGAGAGGCAGACAGAACAGCTCTGTTATGTACAGTTGTTTACCAATGCCACTGAGTTTGAAAAATATCTCGATGAGCAGAAAATCAATTGGAGGTTTAAGAAGAAAAATCAAGCTTGATCCATCTGCTTAAAGCAGATTTACTTTTTTTATCGTTTTAAGCTCATATTTCCAGAAGATAACTTTTTCTTTGCACTCTTTTTATTTTCCGATTTCCGAAGGTTGGCCTTTATGACCGAGGAAACATCTGAAATTCTGCCGGAATTCTGGGCTGCAAATGGGACCAGCCGATAGAGTGTATCAGATTTTAAATCTCTTATATTCAATGATACTGCTTTTTCATTCCATAGTGAAACTTCAATCAGTTTAAGGATGGTACTGATTTGATTTTTCTTGTAATATCTATCCATAATGATTTTTTGGTTTGCAGTATCGGTTGTATGTATAAACCCGTACATAACAGGCTTTGGATTATTAGGGTTCAGGTTTTGAATGCTGCTGCGTAATTTACTTACCAAAGAGGGCAACTTTTGAGATAGATGTACCGGGTAAGGCAGTATAATTGCATCTGGCCACCAGTTCTTAAGAAGACTATCAATCAGTACCTTATTGTAAGGCTGGTTTTCGCCTGTATATAAATTTCGAATATCGAATCCGTTGTCATTAAAGCAATCGTTAAAAATACTGGTGGAATCGGGGTTTACACACAACAAGCGCACCGGTATCGTTTCCGTATTGAGACGAGGCAATTTTTTTTTCAAAGTCATTATTCTTGCCCAGGAACTATCCACACGTGCATGTGTGATTTTACCTGTACTTACCAGATTCATCAATATATTCATAGCTTTTTGGGCCAGAGATGAATCGTAGGGGGCAAAACTGTTGTTACCTATCAGTAAAATATCTGCACCAGCTTTTATTGATAATTCTAAAGTTTCTTCGAGACTGTATTTTTTCCTGATGGCATCCATCTGCAGATCATCTGTAATTACCAGGCCATTCCAGGACAAATCCTGGCGTAAGATACCGTTAATGATGGAAGAACTCAGTGTAGCCGGATAAACCGGATCAAGTTTGGAATTATAAACATGGTTTGTCATCACCGCGCTTACCATACCGCTGTTTATTAGCGAGCGGAAGGGAACAAGTTCGGTTTTTCTCCAGGTGTTTGTGACATCTACTATTCCTTCATGAGTGTCGCCACGTCCGCTTCCATGTCCTGGAAAATGCTTCAGTGTGGAAAAGACCCCGCTGTGATAATGTGCATCCAGAAAAATGCTGGCGCACCGAATAACAGTAGCGGTGTCTGAGCCAAAGGAACGTCCCAGTGCTGCGATGGCTTTGGAGGAAGGATCAATATTCAGGTCCACTACTGGTGCTAAATTGATGTTTATTCCAAGATCTCTAAGATTTAAGGCACAGTTATATGCAAGCACAGTAAGACTGTCGCTACTGAGCCTACTCATAATTTTGGCAGAAGGTAAAAATGGGAAACCGGCCTCTGGCTTGAGGCGGGAAACCTGGCCTCCTTCCTGATCAACAGCTACCAATAGGGGGATCTTCGAAAAAGATTGAAGTCCACAGATTAACCGATTCACCTGTTGATAGCTGACAATATTGCGGGGAGATGTTCTGGATGGCTTATCTGTGTCAAATAAAATGACCCCACCGATTTTCTGACTTAGTATATCCTGGACCACATGGCTTTGTTCCGTTGCTTCTGTACCTCTGAATCCCAACAACAACATCTGTCCAAGCTTTTGGGACATGGATGGATTCGAAGGAACTCTGAAACTGCCGGCATATACTATAACCGACAGAAAAAAAACTGAAAGAGAAAAATATTTAAACATAAATACTATATATTGTCAAAGCATTCGAGCATCTTAAGATGATTGCAACGGTTTAGACATTAAGCGATCTTTCTTTTTCTCTGAAAGCAATGTATAATTGAGCTGTTTCAAACGCATTGGCTTTTGTTTTTTCGAACCCCACATCATTATTTTCAAGAAACTTTCTGATATTGTTTAAAACACTGGTATCTTGAGCGGTAGTGATCATGGTCTGAAGTAACCCCATATATACGAAGTGAGACTTTCTCAATTCACTCAGAACCGGCCAGTGATTTTTTACCCATTGGAAAAAGAGTTGAGGACAGGTTGGGTTATGACCGACTCTGGAAAAAACGGTTCGCAAGTCCTGTCTGCGGATAGCGTCGGTCATTGCATAATCCAGGTATTCTCTCAGAAGTGAATGATCGGTAAATTCAGCAAGAGTGCTCAGTAAAGCAACTTTTTCTTCGATGTTGTTTTTTCTTTCATAGGTTCTTTTCAAGAGGTCAAAAAGAGATCTGGTCCCCTCGGTGCAGACTGCACTCAGGCATGCATTCCTGATGTCAGGATCCAGAGGTCCATCTTCCAGATATGATAATGCCATAGACAGTGCTTTTTGCTTTACTTCGTTGTCACCAGCCCGGATCAGGAAACTTATGGCAATTGATCGCAACTGTTTTATATGAGGGTCTTCCTGATTATTTGATTCCCATCCCAGATTGTCAAGTGCGCTTGAGAACGGTGATCTGTATTTATTAAAAAGTTTCTGTCCGTTGTCTTTTAACTGCAGCAGTTGACTTATTTCAGTACACTGGGAGGCAAGTTCCCGCAAAACGAAAACCTCATCTTCAGAATCGTACCAGGACATGATTTCCAGAAGATCACTGAGATTGGCATATCCGGCAAAGACACAGGCCCAGAAATCATTTAGTATTCCCCATCGGTCATATTTGTGCAATGCTTTTGATTTTACTGCTTTTCTCAGATCATTTAGCATTGGTTTATCATAAAGTACACGATAAAAACCGGTTTGCTGTTCATTAAATTTTATGAAACCATCAGATGCGTGTATAACGCAATCTGGTACATTGAACAGACGCTCTTGAACTTGACCGGCAGATATCCATGTGAGAGGCACAGGCCAGATAACGTTGTTGCTCCTTTTGGCTGCAGTAAATCTTTGTTGTGTCAGGTGAATGCTTGAATCTTTTTTTGATGCTCTAAGAAGCGGAAAACCAGGTTTGGTTATCCAGGAAATCAGAATATCTTTTACTGAATGACCACTGTGTTTCTCCAGTGTAGTCCACAAATCTTCGGCCACAGCATTCTGGTAGATAAAACTTTTTAGATAAGCATTTACTCCCTTTCTGAAAGATTCTTCTCCAATGTAATCTTCGATCATGCGTAAAACGCTACCACCTTTGCCATAGCTGATATGATCGAAAATTTCTTCAATTTCGTTAGCGGTGTGTACCGGTACAGCTATCGGATGGGTTGAAGAGAGCATATCCATTCCAAAGGCCGATTTGGTATCTCCATCAATAAAATCATCCCAGATTTGCCATTGAGGGTAAAAATGATCTACCGCTCGAAATGCCTGGTAAGTGGCAAAGGCTTCATTGAGCCATAGATCATCCCACCATTTCATTGTAACCAGGTTTCCGGACCATTGATGCCACAGTTCGTGCGCTATGACTTCTGCTACTCTTTTTTTGGCAGAAACAGAGGTAGTCGTTTCATCTACATATAAAAGGACTTCTCTGAATGTGCAAGCGCCCCAGTTTTCCATGGCTCCTGCAGCGAAATCAGGAATCGCGATCAGGTCCAATTTGGGTAGGGGATATTCCACATTGGTGTAGTCTTCAAAAAAACGGAGAGCCTTAGCAGCAAACTGTAGAGCGAACGTGCCCTGAGAGGATTTCCCATTGACACCATATACCCGGATCGTTCGATTATCCCTCTTTTCTTCAATAAAATCAAAATCTCCGGCACCCATATATAAAAGATAGGTAGACATTGGTGGAGTGGTATAAAACGAAACTGTTTTGCGGTCGTTTGCAATGGTCTGTTCTTTTTCAGGCATATTGGAAATTGCGGTCATTTGTTGGGGGATATCAAGAGTTACGGCGAATGTTGCTTTAAAAGCAGGTTCATCGAAACATGGAAATGCCTTGCGTGCATAAGGCGCTTCAAATTGGGTGGTTGCAAGATAAGCTTCTTCTCCATTAATACTGGTATAGCGGCTTCGATAAAAACCGGCAAGATCATCATTTAGTCGACCGTTAAAACTAATATCCAGTTGATATTTACCTGGTAAGAGTGATTTCGCAGGTTTAATATGTAATTCACCATCAGATAAATCGTATGTAACCGCAATAGTGGAAGCCACAGAAGAAAAAAGCAGCTCTGAGATGGTAAGCTCTTCGCAGTGAAGTCTCAGAAGTGATTGCGTATCTGTAACCTTGATGAGGAGTTTTTGTTTTCCGATGAATAAAAACCGCTCAAAATCGATGTAAAAATGCAGATCATAATGTTCAGGAATTATAGTCTGGGGGAAGCGTTCGGGCATAGATTTCTCCTTGGTAAAATAACACTGCAAAGGCTAGCCGTATTAATTGTTTTTCATATACAACCGACTGGTACAAACCTTATACAATTGCACTGGCTGCCAGAGCTCCTAAAGCAGCCAGAAAAAACAGGCCATCGGCCAGCAAATTAAATGCAGATGCATGATTAGGGTTGAACTGTGGATTCCATTTGGTAATAAAAAGAATATAGAACAGCGATGGGATCTGGAACAGAAACCGGATAGTTTTCTCGGAGCGATAGCTGATAGGGTTAATGAGAAGTGGAAAAAGCAGTAGAGCGGCGATACTGAAACAAATCATTAGAAAAGTCATTTTGCGAGCACGTTTTTCTCCGATTATGGTTATTAACGTTTCTCTTCCCATGATCCGGTCTCCTTCTATGTCCCGCAAATCAAAAACAAGTGAGCGGAAAAATGCCAAAATGAATATCCAGCAGAATGTAGCAATATTTAAGGGTTCAATCTGCCAGGTATGGTTGAGTATCTGCGGGACAAAAGTTATTACTGTAGCCCAGGCCAAGGCAACAAAGAGATCCCTCGATGATGGAATGTCCTTTAAACTTCTGTACCGGATAAGCTTGCGCATATATTCCGGAACTATGGTTATATGGTAAGTTGAGCCAATAAGACTTGCAAATAGCAGCAGATAAAAGAGTGTTTTATCATGTAAGAAACTTAATGCCAGCATCAAAATTATACTGGCAGCAGAAATGCTGAGTAACAGACTACGATGCTTACAATAGAACTTATACCTGGAGATGCCATGGTGTTGGGTAGTTTCGATGCTTGCCAGGCTATTCCAGAGGTAAGTAGAAAGGAAGTATAAAAAAATGAGAACAGCTCCTAAAAAGGAGAATGATAAGCTTTGAAGATAACAGGATGCGTAGTAGACTGCTGTTGCACCTAAAGAAACAAATATGTTCAGATTAGCCAGAATATCAAAGACATGCCAGAAGGTATTTGGAATGGAATGTTTTTTTGTGTGATTCATAAATTGGATGTAATCGGTAACTCTATTTATCATCCATATAGGCGTGGAAGCACCTGCAGTGATTCCAATTGTGCGGCAGTTTGCGATAGAATCCCAGTTTATATCTTCTTCGGTTTCAACATGTTGGGTAGGAGTTCCACAATCCTGAGCTATTTTGGCTAATCTTTGGGTATTGGCACTGTTTTTACCTCCTACCACTATCAATGCATCAACCTGCTTAGCCAGTTGTTCAGTTTCACTTTGGCGTTGATCGGTTGCAGAGCAGATTGTTTTTTTTATGATTATATCTGCATGAGGAAATGATTTTTTGAGGTGTTCAGCAATGCGGTCAAACTGATTTCTATCAAAAGTGGTTTGAGAAACCAGACAGATTTTATCTAAGCTGGGCAGGTTCTGAACATCTTCAATTGATTGAATCAAATAACCTGATTCACCCGCATATCCCAGAAGACCTATTACCTCTGCATGTCCTTTATCCCCAGTGATCACAATGGAATATCCCATTTCTCTGTATCGCGAAATGACTTTATGAACTGTTTTTACTTTTGGACATGTACCATCAATAATTATGTGTCCTTCATCGGCATACTTTTTCTGGATTTGGGGTGGAATTCCGTGAGCACGTATAAGGAGTGTACTCTTAGGTTGTAGTTTTTCCGTTGTATTGAGAGTCTTAATTCCGCGCTGCCCCAGCATTTCAACAGTCTGGCTGTTGTGGATCAATGGGCCAAGGGTGAGAATGTTTTTTTCTGTTTTGGCAGCATTTTCCAGTGCTAAGTCAACTGCCCTTTTTACACCCATGCAGAACCCGGCGGTTTTAGCTTGAATGATTCTCATTATTATCCATAATTAAATATTTAGCAGATTCAGACGTAGCAAGTTATTGGGATGTGACTGTTATAACTTAATCCTGAATCAGATGATTCCTGTGGGATAAAATACAATATTATTTTGGTTCTCTGTAGCATTAGTTTTGATTTATACTTGATGGTTCAAGACTTTCTGCAGAGGTGAACTTGTTACCTAAATCGTCCAAATTAGGTAATATTAAAACTTGGAACTATTCTGTCCGGGAATCATATTAAAAAAATGTCTATCATTTTACAAACTGAAAACCTGGGAAAAAGTTTCGGAAAATACTCTGTTCTGGAAGATGTTTCTTTAAGAATCGAAGGCGGAACAGTGTACGGATTAGTAGGTCTCAATGGTGCTGGTAAGACTACCTTTCTGAGACTGCTACTGGGACTTCTCCGTCCTGATTGCGGGAACATTTCTGTTTTAGGTATGAATCCCTGGAAACATCAGCAGCGTTTTTGCAAAAAGGCTGGTGTGGTGTTAGAGCATGATGGTTTTTGGGCAAATCTTACTCCCAGGGAAAACCTCAGCATTTATGCAGAAGCTAAAGGACTGACTCAAAAAGATCTACAGGAATATTTAAATAGATACTGGTCTGCTACGGAGCTGTTCCAATCAAATAAAAAAACTAAACATCTCTCAAGAGGGCAGAAGATGCAATGTGCCTTGTGCAGGGCATTTCTGGGTGAGTCAACTGTTTTTTTTCTAGATGAGCCTGTCCTGGCACTGGATATGGAAGCTTATGAACACTTTTGTGGCCTGGTAAATGACGCCCGTAAGCGTGGTGCCGCTTTAATTATCAGTTCTCATCAGCTTGATACGATAGATAAATTGTGTGACAGAGTCGGTATATTACGTGACAAGCGACTTTCAGAACTGAAAAGAACAGCTTCTGAGAATGAATGGATTGTTGTTACTGATCAGAATATCCAATGGAAGAATTTGATCGAGCAGTGCGGCGGCAGTAATATCATTTTTAAAGATGGATGGAAATTTATCATTAATAATGCAGATAAAATTATACCAGATCTGATAGGTAAACTGGTTTCTGCTGGTTGCAGTATCAGGGAAGTAAAGAAGCTCACACCTGATAATATTTTCAGCAGTGCTATAAAAGACATATATTGCAATAGCAGCAAGGGATAGATCTGAAGATGAAAGAGCTTAAAACCGTAATCTATAAAGAATGGAAATGCTTTATCGGTTCTGATCGGGGAATCTTTATTCTTTATACAGTTCTTGTATTATCCTGGAGTTTCTTTCTGGTTGGTGGCAATGACTCGTCTTTGCGAACAGGTCCTCTTTGGCTTGTGTTTTTTTCGGTCGTGGTAGCAGCCAATTTCTCAAATACTGTTTTTATATCGGAGAGAATATCCGGTGCACTGGAGATACTTATAACATCGGGACTCTCAAGAAGCAGTATCTTGTTTGGGAAGATGAGCTTTGTCATGGGAATGAGTTTGGTGATTGGTGGAAGTTGTATGGGACTTTCCTGTCTTTGGCAGTATCTGATGTATGACAATGAAGTGGCTGTACTGAGATCAATCGATTTTTTTACTTATGCAGCTTCTGCTTTTGTAAATACTGCCGGAAGTGCTTTCCTGTCGGTACGTATGCCCAACCCCAGGTTGCTTCATCTTGCCAATTTGTTTCTGACTGGCTGTGTTATTGCGGTATACACAATTCTAAGCTTGTATTATCCGGTGCCGGATTTTTTTCTCCCTCTGTTTCTTATTCTGATAGGATTGGCTGGTTCAATTTTGGCCAAAAACGAATTCAATAGCGAAAGGATACTTCAACCAGTTGTTTTCTGAAGAATCAAAGACTAAATTAAGAAAGAGTTGCTAACCACATCTATGGTTTCATGATCTGCTGTATGGCTGGTTTAAATGTGTCATCTGGCAAACTTCAGATGGACACTTTAAACTCCTGTGGAATGGATGATAATGAAACGGAAAAGTATATTTTATTGAGTGGTCGACAAGTCTTCAATCAAAAGGAGCGTAAAATGAGTATTGAATGTCAGCTCGAAGAAAACAGAAAAAACTGCACATGTCCTGAGAAGGATTGTTCAAGAAATGGTGCCTGTTGTCAATGTGTAACCTATCACCGAAGAGCAGGTGATTTACCTCATTGTTTAAAAAGAAACAGGTAAAATCTTTTCTTATTAAGATCAGTATTCATCCTTAACACAGCGGAACCCCAGGGTGTTAAGTCTTATCGATGGATTGTACGCTGTGCGCTTTGCTGAGTGCAGTGATTTTCCTTCATTATTCCAACTGCCCCCTCTTACTACTTTCAATTTACCATTTTGGGGGCCGGTGGGATTCTTTTCATCTGAATTTCCATAATATACCTGATCATACCAGTCTGAACACCATTCTGCAACGTTACCATGCATATCATAAAGTCCCCATTTGTTTGGTTGATAGTTTCCTACAGGCATAGGGTGAGATTTTGAACTGCCTTGAGGAACTCCTCCAAAAGGAGATCTTCCATCGAAGTTAGCTTGTTCACTGGATAATGTATTTCCATAATGAAAGATTGTTGAGCTTCCGGCTCTACAGGCATATTCCCATTCAGCTTCGGTGGGAAGCCTTTTCCCAACTTTACGACAATATTCAGATGCTTCAAACCAGGTTACATTATCCACAGGGCAATTTGGGCAACCGCGAATAGCAGAAGGATTTGTCCCCATCACCTGTTCAAACTCTTCTTTAGTTACTTCATATTTATCCATATAGAAACCATTTAATGTGACTTTATGCACCGGAAGAGCATCGAATTCCTCCTTAAATATGGTACCCATTTTAAAAGAACCGCCTTCAATCCAGACAATTTTTTCTTTGTATTTTAATAAACTGGAGTCGGATTTTGAACTTTTTTCCAGTGAAACCAGTTCTTTTTGAGTCGTTACCAGTTCGTTAACCATTTTGGGGATCTCATGAAGAACCAGTCCCAGGTTGCTGTCCACACTGGTGCTGATTCTTTTTATAGTCTTTTCTCTTAAAGCATCGATCATTTTAAGAGAAAAAACGTAACTTTGTCCAACCTGGC
>JAAYPC010000138.1 GCA_012519985.1 Fibrobacter sp. | reverse complement strand
TAGTTATTTTGCAAAGATTTACCGCATAAATTGGCGAGGATGGCGGAACTGGTAGACGCGCCAGACTTAGGATCTGGTGGGGCAACCTGTGGGGGTTCGAGTCCCCCTCTTCGCATCGATTTTGATCATTTTTCAGCCATTATCAATAAGAATTCAGGAGGATTAATCTTTGAAAGCAACCGTTTCTGAACCAGAATCCTGGAAACGTATCATCGATATTGAAGTTCCAGAGCAGGAAATAAACAGTGCTTTTGAAAAAAAGCTCAACGATTTAAAACGTAATCTCAAATTACCGGGATTTCGCGCCGGAAAGATCCCACCGGCATTGATCAAACAACGTTTTGGATCTTCTATTCGGGCAGAAGTCATTGAGGAGCTAATTCAGAAATATTTTAAAGATGCTTGTGAACAGAATAATATCAATCCCGTCTCCCTGCCTCAAGTTAAGAATCTGAAAGCCGATGAGGGAGAAGCACTCACCTTTTCCATCGAAACTGAGGTGGACCCTGAAATTGATATAAAAGATTACAATAAATTAAAGATTAAAACGCAACCTGAAGAGATAACAGAAAGCCATATTGAAGAAAGCCTGAAAAATCTGCGGGAAAGATTCGCTGAATTCAAAGATGCAGGGCGGCCTGCCCAAAAGGGCGATTACGTCAAACTTGAGTATCTTAAAGTAATAATCGATGGCCAGGAAAGAAATGACATCTCTTTTCCCAAATATCCCGTAGAGCTGGGAGCTCAGAATCGCATTGAAGATTTTGATGAAGGTATTTTCGGCCATAGCGTAGATGAGACAATCGATCTGAAAATTAAATTCCCCGATGATTATGCCGATACCCAGGTCGCCGGCAAGGATGGTGAGTTTCAAATCAAGATACTCTCTGTTCAGCAAAAAGTACTTCCTGAGATCAATGAAGAGTTCCTGCAAAAAATGGGCAACTTCAAAAGCGAAAGCGATCTTCGGGAACACATTAAGCAGAGTCTCGAACAGGAAGCCTTAAACAGGGCTAAGGAGGAAGCTTACAATCAGGCAATTGATACATTGATAGAGAACAATCCTTTTGATGTACCCCCAACGCGCATCGAACAGGCTATAGATTTTTATTACAATCAGACTATGCAATATCAGATTCCCAATGCCCCGGCTCCTTCCAGAGATGAGATTGCAGAGAAATTTAGAGATGTTGCACTGAGAGCAGTCAAGCGTCAGAGGATAATCGATTTTATCGCAGATAAAGAGAAAATTAAGCCGACCCCTGAAGAGGTGGATAATGAGATCAGGCGCCTGGCCGAAATGTATAATCACCCGTTCGAACAGCTTAAGCAACAGTTCCGTAAAAATGGAACCACTTTGAGAATTCGGGAAGATATCATGGAACGGAAAACTCTGGACTATCTTATAGGTGAATATACTCCCGAAAAGAAAGACTGATCTTTTTTTGAAATGAAGCCGCGATAGTTTTTATCAGGCGCTTTTACATTACAGCAGTTTTTGTTGCCTTCTCTTTTTAAGAAGACTTTGGTTTTAATTCATAAAGAGAAGTATAATTCATAGAAAGAAAGGAAAAAAATATGCCGCTCGTACCAATGGTTATTGAGCAGACAGGTCGTGGTGAACGTTCTTACGACATCTATTCCCGTCTGTTAAAAGAACGGATTATTTTTCTTGG
>JAAYPC010000137.1 GCA_012519985.1 Fibrobacter sp. | reverse complement strand
TGGGGGGATAAATGAGGAGACTGCCGCCTTGTGTGCTGAATCTGGGGCTAATGTTTTTGTTGCCGGAAGCTATATTTTCAGTGCAACTGATTATAAGATCCCCATAGGAGCAATTAGAAATGCGGCAAAGACTCATCTTAAATTCTAATAAACTAAACCTTTTCTTTCCATTCTGTTTAGCTCTGTCTTTTCTGTTATGTCTCTGCCAGAGCGATCCGGCGCTGCCTACAGGTATTATTCCTTCTGATAAGGCAGAGTTTGAGAGTGTATGGCAATACCTCAAAGCATTCAGCATTTATCAGGACAGAATTCCGAATAATCCCTTCGTTTTCAAACATCCCAGTGAGCTGTTATATA
Source organism: Fibrobacter sp. (assembly GCA_012519985.1). GTDB lineage: Bacteria > Fibrobacterota > Chitinivibrionia > Chitinivibrionales > Chitinispirillaceae > JAAYPC01. The sequence goes on along the minus strand of JAAYPC010000137.1, from coordinate 1,279 downwards.
GTATTGCAGATACTTTCAAAGGAAGACCTTATACCGATTATTATTATGGAAACGATTCATACCAGGCATCATCAGGAAAGTACGGCAGCACGGACATCGTAGTATCCTTTGAAATGTTGACCGGGACCGCAAAGACAGGCATACTGAAGATTACTACCTTCCACCGTAATTATGTATACACGCAGTTTCTGAATTGCATCACTAAAATTCCGGCATCCTGTGAAAATTTGATTATTGATCTGCGAGGAAATGGAGGCGGTTATATTCCGCAAGTAATCTCCGTTGTAGAAGCTTTTCTTACCAGAGGAACTGCATATATCACAGCTACCGAACGAAATCTCAAATTCGGTTCTGAAGCAGCAACAATTAAAGGACCATGGTACACTGGAGGAACAAGACATCCTGCACTTGCAGGTATCAAAAATAGGATAGTATGGATGGATGGGGAGACTGCCAGTGCTTCGGAAATACTGGCTGTTGCCTTAAAGGATTGTGCTTCTGCCATACTCGTGGGTTCCCGTTCCAGTGGTAAAGGGATCGGCCAGGTGATTCTTGAACGTAATAACAGACCTTCACTTATGATAACCTATCTGATGCTTAGCGGTAAACCCGGATCTACAGGTGCTTACCATGGAGTTGGTCTGACCCCTGATGTAGAGATAAATGGCTCTTCAGAAAATGAGAAACGTGCTGCTGTTGTTCGCTTGGTAGAACCCGAATATACCGGAAAGATAAAAAGTCCTCCGGCCCTTTCTTTTCAGAAGACAAGTGCTCCAGCCTGCTTCAAGATCATTCATGAAGACAGTCTCGATCTGAAATCTGATCATTAAGAAAGCATGCAAACGGTAACAGTCGAAAAAATGGTGTTTGGTGGATTTGGGCTTGCCCGCACCGGTTCAGGCGTGCTTTTCATCGAAAATGGATTACCCGGAGAGGTTCTGGAAGTTGTTCCGGAATCAAAAAAACATGATTGTACTGTAGCCCGTTCCATTAAAATAGTAAATCAATCGCAGCTCAGACGGGAGCCGCCATGCCGCCATGCAGGTGTCTGTGGAGGATGTGACTGGCTTTTCATTCAGTACCAGGGTCAGTTGCAGTTCAAGAAAGAGATTTTTATGGACTGTCTTAAAAGAATCGGTAAACTGGAAAGCATTCCCGAACCTGAAATCTATGCCTCCCCGGAATTTAATTATCGGATCAGAGCCCAGATTAAGGTGGGGCAGAACGGGGTTCGCGGTTTTTTTCGTAGAAAAACCAATGATATCGTGCCAATTGAGCA
>JAAYPC010000018.1 GCA_012519985.1 Fibrobacter sp. | reverse complement strand
TTTTTTGGAGGACTAGGATAATGGTAATCCAACGGTCTTGAAAACCGTCGCGGGCGACCGCTTGGGGGTTCGAATCCCTCGTCCTCCGGTCCTTCGGGCCTACACGAGGACGCTTCGGCCCGCAGGCGGGCTCTTCGATAGACTCGACTCTTCAGATCACAAGCTAATCCTTCGACAGGCTCTTCGGATAACAGGCCAAATCGGAATTTTCCTGAAAATCCCAAATCCTGAATTCTTCTAAATGTGATTTTTTCCAATTCTATCAGTCCTACAGCAAAATGGCCTTATAATTAGCATGGTTTGGTCTTAACACTTTTTGCCTGGAATAAAGCTAAATTGGGGTCAGCGGGAGTGGAGTTCTTTTTTTGCTGAGCGTCTAATGCACCGGTTAATCACCTGAATTTACTACAGTTGACATTGGTTCGACCCTGTACTGTCACTATACTAAAGAATGACGGTACTCTTTGGGCTTGCGGATATAATTCTAAAGGTCAGCTAGGCGACGGTACTAACACGAATCGCTCCAGACCAGTGCAGATAATGGATAATGTTCAGAATATCGCGGCAGGAGGTTCTCACAGTTTAATTCTGAAGAATAGTGGCACGTGTTTTAGAAGTCTGTGTCTGTGTTTTGTAAATCTAAAATTGTTTTGAGTTTTTCTCTCATCGTTCCCGGGCAAAATCCCATTTTAGATGCTTTTGAAATGTCTAAGGAAACATCCGATGGTCTGGGGGCAGCCATGGGGACATCCTGTTGTTTACAGGGCTTTATCAAAGTTTGAGGGAAACCGGTGGTTTCCAGCAGAATCATACCCATTTCATATCTGGATATCCTTTGAGGGCCGCCCAGATGAAATATTTCCCCGGGTTTCTCTAAAGCCAGAAGCAGTCCCCTGCAGGCATCAGAGGCACAGAGTGGGCTACGGAATTCATCGGTGAAAAGACTCAGAGTGTTTCCTTTCTGAAGCTGCCCGATCCAGGGCTGGATAAAGCTTTTAGCCCATTGGGGGGCCTTGCCATACATAAGCGGCATTCTACAGATGGTAACATTTTCATACCTGGAACGCATCTGTTGTTCGGCAGTCCTTTTTTGCTGGCCATAAATGTTAAGTGGATTTGTATCATCATTTTCTTTATATGGAGGGCTCTTGCCATCAAAAACCTGATCTGAGGAGGTGAATACACAAGCAGCCTTCAAGTCCGAACACAAGCCGGCGATATTTGAAGATGCAGTGACATTTATCTTAAAGGTCTCTTCGGGATGGGTTTGACAATAGTTAGGATCCGATGCGGCAGCCAGATGAATTACCGCATCCGGCTTTTCACTAATCATAAGAACTTTTAATTGCTGATAATCGGTAATATCACATTTACGGACTGAAATGGATGGCAGATTAAAGAAATTTCGGTTGCTTATTGCTGAGACCTTAAAATAATTGGATGCGATCGAGCACAGATTCCATCCCAGAAAGCCTGAAGCTCCTGTAATAAGCAGTTTTTTCATAGATTACAAAGTAATAAGTTGTTATTGGGAGATAGTTCCAGTTGTTCCCTGAAATGATCAACTTTTTTTGTTACTGATTTGCTGGTCAAGGATTTCCCTGAACTTATTTAAGAGTTCCTTTTCCGGTACTTTGCATACCGGTTCACCTTTAATAAACAGCAGGCCTTCATGTTTACCACCGGCGATTCCAATATCTGCATCCCTTGCTTCACCGGGGCCGTTTACAACACATCCCATTACTGCAATCTTAATGGGGACCTGAATTCCGGAGACGATCTGCTCGACCTGATTTGCAAGTGAGGCGACATCGATTTGTGTCCGTCCGCATGTGGGGCATGCGATAACCACCGGTCCTTCCATAAGATCAAGGGATTTGAGAATTTCTTTAGCAACATAGATCTCTTCCACAGGATCTCCTGAGAGCGAGACGCGGATGGTATCTCCAATTCCTTCAGCCAGAAGAGTGCCGATTCCCACCGCTGAGCGGATTGAACCGCTGCGCACAGTACCAGACTCGGTGATTCCAATATGCTGTGGAACATCACTGTGAGTGGCAAGCAGACGGCATGCTTTTACAGTGGTAAGTACATCACTTGCTTTAATAGAAATAATGATATTGGGGAAATTCCAGGAGTTCATCATGGCGATGTAGCTTTGAGCGCTTTCCAGCAATGCTTCAGGGCTGGGGCCGCCATATTTCTGAAGCAGTTTTTTCTCCAGAGACCCTGAATTAACTCCGATTCTTATGGGAATATTAGCACTTGCTGCGGCGTCAACCACCATTTTTACTCTTTGATCAGAGCCGATATTTCCGGGATTGATTCTTATTTTGTCAGCACCGGCTTCAATAGCTGCAATTGCCAGTTTGTAATTGAAGTGGATATCAGCCACCAGTGCCACATTGGTTTGTTTTCTGATTTGTTTAAATGAATTGACCGAATTCTCGTCAGGTATAGCTATCCGAACGATCTGGCAGCCAGCAGCGGTTAACTGTTCGATTTGTTTCAGTGTTCCATCGATGTCCCCAGAAGGGGTATTGGTCATAGATTGAATAATTACAGGAGCATTTCCTCCGATTTTAATACCTCTGACCGCGATTGCTTTCGTTTTTTTTCTTTCTGATATCAATTGACTACATTATCCTTTTTTTATCTAATCATTGCCAAAAACAGTAACTGTTCACTTCACCTGCATAGATAACGTGATATTCTGGCCATTAACTTCGGTTAACAGAAAACTTCCGCCACCAGAGAGAAGTTTAAAGCCATTCAGTTTTTTGTAGAGATCATTGGGGTTGCCTTTGTAATAAATATCCAGACTGAGAACGAAAGACTCCGGGTCCCAGATCTGTTCCCTGACCATACTTATGTTTTCTATTCGGCTGAGAGTCTGGATGATCACCTTTTTTTGTCGATATGATTTGACTTCATTTATGGTCACGTTGATGGAGATTCCTACATTGAGCTGTCCTTGCCAGTCTTTAATGACAGGGTCCAGCAAATTTTTGATAGTGCTAATGGCAGCTTTTTCGATGGCTGCTTTTCCTGCGCTGATAAGACTGGTGTCGGCTGCTGTACTGTGACCGCTTTCAGAGCAGATAAGTCGGCCAGTGGTACAATTTATCACTTTAAGCAATATATCTGCATTGACCGAAACCATTGCCGGCGAGTTATGAAAAGAATTGTCGGATTTTTTGCTTACGGCTGTTCCAATTATTAACACTTCTGCTCCATTTTGTGTACCTGTTGCTACTGCAGCAGAGAGATCACCGAAAAGCTGTCCGAATCGCTGCTTAGAGCTTTTAATTGATGCAGTAATTGCAGGATTTACTAAATCGAATTTGTAGGGATTCTCTAAGTACTTATGAATCACGTTTTCTGCGAATTGGTTCTGAGGTTTCCAATTTCCACAGTTTTCTTCAGATATCAATACCAGAATACGAGGTTTATTCATCGATTGAATCAAAATCTGCGAAGAACTCAGTTCTTTTATAACTGTTTTTTTGGGAAAGTTTGCCCTGATTTTTATATTAAAGAGACCATCAGAGCTTATTGAGTCTGACAGAGTTGTCCAGTTTTTAAGATTTCCTATGATTTTGCAGATGAATTCATTTTCTTTTGCTGCAAAGCTGTCAATTTCTATCTGAGAGCTGAGTAATGATTTGATGACATCTCTGGTGGCGTTTTTTTTGGCATTGAGTAATGCTTCTTCTTTAGTTTTCCCCACACCTGAGGCATCGGTTGTGATTTGGTCTAAAGCGAAAGGAGTAGCGCACAATGAAAACAAAATGACAGGAAAAATCAGATGCAATTTCATGTGATCTCCAGTTTTTTCATCAATTTTGATGTTTGAACTGATCAATATACTATAATTGGAAGATATCGCCAAGTGATTGGTCAGAAGTAGGTGGCGTTATGTCCAATTAAATAATCTTATAGGTTTGATATTTTTTAGAAGAGAAATACTGCCTGGAAGTCAAATAAATTGAAGTAAGGGCAATAAGGGAGGTAAAGTAATGAAATAGAGAATGATTCTTAGGGAAAGATCAGATTTTGATCAATAATTTTTGGCAGCTTTGTAAAAAAGAATTTTCGAACCATTTAATAAACGTTAGCAACAAATCCTTTAAATATCAGAATTAGAAAATGATACAGAGCTTAGGTGTAAAAATAAGGAGCATTAAAATGAATCAGTTATGCGCTAAAATTCTGACTTCTTTCTGTATTTCTGCGCTTTTTCTATATGCAAATGCAGCAATAGTCATTACAGAAATCCATTATCATCCCCTGGATGTTGTCATAGACGGGACTACGCTTGATGGAGATTTTGGGGAATTTATAGAGATAAAAAATACCGGAACAGAGACTGTCGATTTGAGTGGTTACTATTTTTCCCATGGACTCACATACGAATTTCCTGCTGGGACGACGATTGAAGCCGGCAAATTTAAAGTGCTCGCTTTTGATGAGGCTGGCTTTCTAAGCCGTTATGGTTTCAAACCTGATGGTATTTTTGAAGGAAATCTAAAAAACTCTGGAGAAAAGATCACCTTGTGTGATGCTTCAGGTGTAGAGGTTGATGAGGTAGACTATAAAGACAGTAGTCCATGGCCGGCAGAAGCTGATGGTTCCGGCAATTCGCTTGTCCCTGTTAAACCTGACAGATCCGGTGATCCTAAAGTTTACTCCACCTGGCGGGCATCTGCAAAGATTCATGGTTCACCCGGAGCAGATGATCCTGAGGTGAGTTCTCCAAAAGTGCTGATTAATGAGGTTCTGGCAAATACCGATTCATCTGAGACCGATTTTGTTGAGATTTATAACCCCACTAACAGTGAAGTAGACATAAGTGGCTGGTATCTGACCGATAATTCCAAAAAACCCCAAAAATTTAAAATTCCTGCAAATACAAAAATCCCTGCAGGTGGTTACCTTGTTTTCAGGGCAGATGTATACAGCGCTGGAGAGAATGGGTTTAACTTTGATGCACATGGTGAGGATGTTTTCATCTTTGAAGCCGATGCTGAAGGAAATCTGACCGGTTATAACCATGGATACTCATTTGGAGAAGTTACAAATAACATCTCTTTTGGTCGTTATACCAATAGTGTGGGCGAGACTCATTTTGTCCCAATGGCTACTCTTACTCCGGGAGCCGCTAACAGTAAACCCTACCAAGGGAAAGTGGTCATAACAGAAATTATGTACAATGCAACTGATGGAGTGGAGTTTGTAGAAATACAGAATGTTAGCGATGATACCGTTAAACTTTATGATAAAGATGAACCGACCAATACATGGAAGGTCGATGGAATAGGTTTCAATTTTCCTTTAAATACTGTAATAAATCCCGGACAGATCTTCGTGCTTATTGATGATACGGTATCGGTTGATGATTTCAGGAAGAAATATTCAATGGATAGCAACATTCCGATTTTCCCTTATACGGGTACTCTTCAGGGCAATGGAGAAACCATTAAGCTGGAAAAGTCTCGTCCCTCTTATTATAAGGAAGACATGACCCAGGTATTTCCTTATATGTTAATTGATTGGGTTACTTACGGTACAAGTGCTCCCTGGCCGTCAGAGGCTGATGGAGCGGGCAAATCCCTCAACAGAATAAGAAAAAATGAATATGGTAATGATCCGGCTAACTGGAAGGCGGAGGCCCCTTCACCAGGAACTCACAATACTGCCATTATTCCCAGGAAAAATCGGGTCAGTACACCTGATTTCAAGGTGGCTGTTAACACTAACCGTTTGAATAAGACATTTTCAATTTCCCTTTTTACATCAAGAGCAGATGTAGTGAGTGTGGAACTGTTTGATTGCCAGGGAAGACTACATACAAGACTGATGCAACAAAAGCTTCAACCAGGTCTCAATACCAGAACATTCAGTTCAGAAAAAATGCTTAATAATAGTTTGTTACTCTTAAGAGTAAGAGCTTCTTCAGGAAAACTGCTGTTTACTGATAAATTATTGTTGTCCAATTAATTATTAACCCGTTAAACGTGCACGACTTTTACGGCTGAGAATCCTCCGGGATTCTCAGCCGATGGGGATTGCTTTATCTACATTGCTAAAAAAGGATAGCGTATACATTACAAATAAGTAGAAACTTCCCTTAGGAGGGTGTATGAAACAATCACCAAATAGCTTTAACAATAAGCTGTTTGGTTTGTTGTTACTGTCCTGCATTTGTTTTGTGCTCTGACATTTACCGATGCCAAAGACACCTGCAAGCTGGCATATCTGGAAATATCCGGAACAACTCTGGGAGATGATCCAGTCAATGAACGCGGTGGAGTAAACGGAAATAACTCCAATGTCATTATGGAACACCTTACCGTAACTGATGTGATCTATCCATTTTATTTCGAAGGTGGAAATACTGTTCTGAGGAAGATGCATATTACTATCGACCATATCTGTAATGACGGTATTCACATTGGGCAGAGGTGGTGCATGCAAAAAAATCCCCGCAGGATAAATTCAACAGGGTGGGGAAATCTGTTGATTTCTCCTACCTGAATCGTCATCCACATCCCAGGCTTGCAGTCTGGGCTAATGTAGCTCGCCCTTTCAGGGCTTTTAGGGCCTTTCTAATATTCAGAGATTAGGCCGAGGTCATGGTCTAAAATCTCTGAACGTACCTTAAAATCAGGTTCATTAACGAAAGCCCGGGTTGTTCTTATTGCCAGATAAATCGTCTCATGATAGCCGGAGAGGTCCCGGATTCGTCACTGAGACGTGCAATATACTGTCCTGAACTCAAGGAGGCTGCGGGTACCGGTACGAAATGGTTATCTGAATATCGGGTATTCATATTGAAACGGAATGAAAAAACTTTTTCTCCGTTGAGTTTATAGATACTTATTACCGGGAGCAGTTTATCGCCGGCATTTATCACCAGTCCATTACGAGCCTGATAGATGGAGAAAAACTGAGATCTGGTTAGTGAATTTACTTTGTTTTTGATCGGTACGATATCAGTTATGGTAAATTGCGTTTTAGTCATGGTATTTGGTGTACTGGGAGCCAGTTTTTCCACTTCCAGTGTGACTTCTATGGTCTCTTCAGTGAACCATCCGGTTCCATCCCAGATGACAGAGATATTAGCCGTGGAATCCCTGACAGTGTCGTTTTTCTGGCTGGTTTGACCGGTAAGGATCAGTTCCCATTTAGATGCCTTGTCAAGGGTTGCGGAAAGAGTTATTTCTCCGGGCAGTTTGACTGTTGAGGCAGATGCTTTCAGCCCTGAGGTTATTCTGATTGTGTCTGGTTTGACATAGGTTTCCATGTCCTTCAGGACATTTGGAAAGAGTCCGAAAATGGTGGCATAACCAAGCATTGCCAGAGATTGTTTGTAATAGAAGTTTCCATCGGTGTCCAGGCCGCCAAACGCACCTTTTTTTGATCTTGATGAAGCAATATGGTAATCGGTATACTCTGTTAACACTCCTTGTGTATATGTTTTATCCTTAGAACCAAGTACCGCTGTGGACCACATTGCCACCCGTTCAAAATTATCAGCCTGGCGTTCAGGGTCGTCATTATCAGGACTGCCATCCGGCTTGTATTCCCTCATTTGAGAGTAAACTTCATCTGATTGATAGTTGGTCAAGGTATTTTTTGTATTTTTACAATATTGTATGGCTCTGGAATCATTAAACCAGATGGCATCAAGCCCAATTCTCCATGGAACTCGTATCGCTTCGATACTCATTCCGTAATATTTGCCGGTTGGTCCACCTGATGAGTTACACCAGTCAGGTGCTTGTCCTTTATTGTAATTGGAGGTACTTTCAAGAATGGTATAACATTTATTAATAACAGCAGTATAGTCATAAGTGGTTTGGTACTGATTGAAGACACGCATGGCGGCTGTGGAGAAGTAGCTGGGGTTAATGTTATTGAAACCATCACCACCCCATGAATCTCCAGGAAGAAGCAGATCACCGCTGACCATAGTTTCTTTAATCGATTTGATCATCTCCATAGCGCGGCTTTTATAGGTCACTCCGTTTTTGTTGTAACTATTCCATAGTCCTTTTTCCTGAAGTTTGTCTGCAAAGACCAGGGCAAGAGCGATATCCAGGTCCGCATCAGTAGCTGCACCACCCTGAACACAACCGCCATTGGCCCAGCTCCAGCAACTGTAAGAGCTGCCTCTCCACATGTTGCTGTTTGCACCTTCAAAAATTTTATTAAAATTATTCTGGTCGTTATTAATCAGAGCCAGAAGCATTCCATAACCAATGCCTTCTGATACAGCTTCGTTTTGACCAATCACCTGTTTATTACCATCCATCCTGAGGTGACGAACTAATCCATTTGGCATAATAAAATTATCTACGTAAAATTTCCATGCTTCTAAAAGTCTTTCTTTGGGATTTACAAGGCTTTTGCTTAGATATTGATTTAACTTTGAGTTGTAATATTCAGAGTAATTGTAAGTATCAGGCTGAGGGTAGGGCAGGCTCCAGTCGCTGTAGGCGTCGATTGCATAACCTATAAACGTGATACATAGAAAAAATCGTATTAAATTCATTCTTTGCTCCAGATGGGCTGGTATTTAACTTATAAAGGGAAGTTTAAAATAATATCAAGATCAAGTTTTAGTGTAAAGAGGACTATAAATGGTTCATGGTTGAAAATTTTTAATGCAATTCCCTGTTGTGATAATTAATTTCAATAAAGCTGTAGCCATTAATTAATGGAAGTAATCTTACTCTGAAAAGCAGAGCATATCCTTATAAAGGGCATGATAACTGAACCTGAAATATATAAAAGTCTACTAAGATGATGTTTCAAATTAGTAACTGATTTTTTATCCATAACTTTGTTAAGGGGTGTTTATATGGGGCTTGGAGAGTCAAAAAAAGCTTTGATAGCCGGAATAGGGCTGCTATTTGCAGTTGGTTCCGCGTTTTCGGATGTTGTATTTGATGATTTCGATGATGGGGATAGTAGAAATGCTCTGGGTACTTACTGGTACTTCTATACTGATTATGCAAATGATGGCAAATCCACTATTGGTGGTATAAACGACGAGCCTACGTTTCTAGGTGAGTATGAGGGGGGAAAAGAGGGATCCTATTGCGCACGGATGGATTTTGAACTCTGCAAGCATGATGAAGATGTAATGGGACAATATAACCTGCCAAATGTGAATTTAGGCGTTAACTTTAATAAAGATGAGACTGCATTCGATCTCACCGGGGCAGAAGCAATCTCTTTTGATATCAAAGCCAGTAAGGATATGGTGGTTCGCTTCCTGGTACAAATGGATAAAACTGTAAAAGTCGAGGATAATGATTATCACAGGCTTATCGATGTTACAGAAACTTGGCAAACCGTAACTGTTCTTTTGGAAAAAGACCCGGTTGCTGGATTGCAACAAGAAAAAGGTTGGGGAAAAACTGCGGATTTTGATATCAGCAAACTTACCAAACTCGCCTGGCGGATAGGTGTAAAGGATAATGAAGAGCTGGAGGGAAAGAGTGGAATCTTATACATCGACAATATAATTATTGTTGGTAATCCTAATATTAAGATTCACGGTGAAGTTGACAGCATAGTACCGATAGGATCTTTTACCGGAGACGGTCTGCTCTCCGATTTTGAAGATGAAGACAATCCATTCGCCAATAACCTGGGCTATTATTGGTATACCTACACTGATGAATCATCCGTATTTACCACTGGCGTAGATAATGGAGATTTAGTTCTGGGGGATGGTGCTGATGGTAGCAAAGGTATAGCTGTTGATATAAAGCTTGGCTACAAATATTATGATGAGAGTGCAGATGACTCTGTACCGCCGTATCTGGGCTTTGGCACAAATCTTCGTAGTGATAGTAAAGCATCTAATCCATACTATGATGCTGAGGCAGATGGTGCAACTGGGATCTATTTGGAGTATAAGAGTGATATTCCTGTGAACTTAGAACTGCTTGATAACAAAAATCGTGGTGGTGGTGTAGACTATTACGTAGTATTGCCCAGTTCAAAAGGTAAATGGCAGGGTGCAGTGATTCTTTTTAAAGACTTTGTTCTTCCTGATTGGGCATCAGGTACCGCTCTGGATAAAACAAAACTTGGAAAAATTCAGTTCAAGATTACCGGAAAACCTGAAACAATGGGAAGCTTCGCTATAGATAACCTGTATCTCATGAATGCAACCTTAACTAGCGTTAAACCTCTAAAATCAAAGATTTCTGCCAATGGCGTTGTGATTAATCATAACCGCAATACCATTAATGTTAATTTTAACAGATCTTTGGGTAATGCAACACTGAGCCTTGTTGATCCAATGGGAAAAGTCGTTGCATTGGAAAAAATCAATCCAAACTCAAGGGCCTGTTCGATATCGCTACTTAACAAAGCTAGTGGAGTGTATTTTCTGAAGGTCGCTTCCAGTAATTTTGTAGAAACTGCAAAAATTTATATCGCAAAATAAGTGATTATCTCTTCAGCCCTACCCTTTTAAACCAGGGATAGGGCTGATCTATTTTCTGCGTTTACTCAATTATTTACAAATTATTATTGTATGAATTTCCAGTGCATAAAACCTGGAAGTTTTAAAAATCAATACAGCAGAAAAGTTTTTGATTACTATTTTGAAACTGAACCATTTTTGATTCTGCGTATACTAAAATAGCTGCAGGAACTTATTAAGAAACTACCCAGCAAATATTACGGATTAAGAAATGATAAAATTCCATTCTCTGATTTTAACTCTTGTTTGTGCATTGGCGATATCCGCTCAAAACTGGGAGGATATGCAGAAAAAAACAATTCGGTTCTTTCGCTATCAGAGAGCGGGTCTTAAAGGGGAGCAATGCCACAACCCCTACTATGAAAGTATTACCTCCAACTGGCCACACCAGAACGACTCATATAACGGCAATGATCTCTCTGGAGGTTGGTATGACGCCGGTGATTTTGTTAAATTTGGTCTGCCATTCAGTTCAAGTGTTTATATCCTTCTCAAAGGATATGACGTCTTTCCAAACGCGTACAGCGACCACGACAGTTGGGATAAGTTCGATGTAAAAGATGGAATACCGGATATTCTAAATGAAGTAAAATTTGCCACAGATTACATTATTAAAGCGGTAATTAACAACAATACTGTTGTATACGATATCGGTGATGGAGATGCTGATCATACTTGTCCCTTGAATGGTTGCGGTGGACCAACTAACTCGTCCAGTGTTGGTAATCGTCCGGTGCGGCTTGCCGATGGTGCTGATGTGCCAGGTTTATATGCGGCATCTTTAGCTCTTATGTCGCAACTCTATCGTAAATACGATTCAACCTATGCGGATTTGTGTCTGAAAAAGGCGAAAGAAGCTTATCAAGCAGGATGGGCAAAAAGAAGCAAAGGTGTCAGTTCACAGTATGGTGAATTCTACCATTCAAGTAAAACGCCATCGGGTTTTATCTGGCATGATAAAATGATGGCGGGCGCTATTGAACTCTATCGCGTAACCAAGGACCAGCAATATCTTGATAATTTAAATATATTGCGTGAGAATACCGATGTGATGTTCAACAATATTGGTTATACAAATGTAGCACCATTAGTGTCATTTGAATTGTGGCGTCAATTTCAAGAGCAGCCTGGAGATCTCTTCGCAAATGTTGCATTTTTATTGAGTAAAGTAATTGATAACCCTGCGATACCAAACATGAATGGGGTTTATTTCAATCAGCAATGGGGTATGGCTGGAGCTACCGCATGTGCTGCTCTTACTGCTGCGTTGGCTTATATCGTTGATCCAAAAGATTCCTACCTGGAGTTTGCTGAAAAACAGTTAAAATGGGTTTCAGGTGAAGATGCAGCTTCCAGACAATCCTGGATTGTCGGGTACAATGGTGGGCCCACTGCTGTTCATCACAGAAATGCTATATGGAAAGGGATTCTTCCTGAAGGCGCACTCATATCAGGGCCTAATGCGGATGGGACCTGGTCCAGAAGTGCAGAGGATTATAAACACACCGAGGTGGCTTTAGATTATAATGCCGGGATCCCGGGTGCGATTGCATTTATGAAAGATTTGAATGATGAAACCACCATTAAAGTAACCTCTGCTCTTGAGGATAACACTGCCACTGTTGACTTTGCTTCTGGAGAATCGGTACAGTACAGTGCGCAACTTAGTAAAGCTGTGAGCTGGAGACTTGTGATAAGCGGTGATAAAAGTGGTGCGGTAAAAGAGTTTACAGGTACTGGTTCGACTGTTTCTGTTAAATGGAATGGTGATGCTGATCAGGGGGGATTTGCTTTGTATGATCAGGTCTGCGCTAAATTGCACGTTGACAATATGTCTGTATATGATACAAAAAAAACAATTGCTAATCTCGAGATAACAGGCATTAAATTCTCGCCATTCAAAAGCACTGATGTGCTGGTCGATGTCTTTGATGATGGGGATTATGTCAATAAACAGGGTGGTGTATGGAAACTTTTTGATGACAAGGCATTTGGGGGGAATTCATCCACTTACCCAACCACTTTGCCCGCTAAAAACAGCTCCGAAGGAGAATCCGGATTAGGGCTCAACGTGATTTTATATGCCAAAACCAAGCTCGAATACCCTTTTGTCGGTATCAAAATGACTTTTAACAGTGATAGTAGTGCGGTTTCATTAGGTCAAGCAAAAAGCATTGTTTTTGATTACAAGTGTGCCAAAGCAGGTGGTACATTTTATGTTGAGCTCGAGCAAACAGATATTACCGATAGCGCTTACTATGGTTACAAAGTTATGGTACCCAATACCGCCTGGAACAGAGTACGGATTCCACTTATCGAATCAGCGCTATCTGTACGGCCATGGAAAACTGCATCTGTACCATTCTCCACTAATAGCGTCACAGCATTAAGAATTGTAAACTACGAAACAGAAAATATCAATATAACTCTGGATAGTGTATTTATAGAGGATTTGCAGGTAGGTAACCCAATAGGAGTTAAAAAACATCAAAAAATATCCAAACCTGGCATAACCGGCAGGCTCAACGGCCTTTTTATTCCTCAACATCTGCTTGGAAAGAATTCCAGTATCGAGATAGTTGATCTGCAAGGCAACCGAGTGAAGTTGTTGCAAAGAACAAATACAGCAAATGAAGAATCCTTGGGTATTAACCTTAATAACCTTCCAAATGGACTTTATATAGTCAGAATTGTGTCTGGAAGTAAGCAGGTTGTAAGTATGCCAGTGATGGTGAACCGGTAATAACAATAATACTTTGACCTGTTCTCAATCACGATCAAAAATTTCAGGATTTCTCAGGTCAGCTTTTGGTCAGACAAAAGCATGCATTTACAGGAGAATGACTTGAATTTTTTTCAGAAGAATCGGAACACTTGAATAATCGACTGATTATTTTAGTAAAGTGATCAAGTTTGTCAAAGCAGTTCCCCTTTTATAGCCTCGATATATTCACGCACTGCAATTTCGGTTTGATCTACCGATTTGCTCTCGATCTCCTTCCGTATTTTCTGCAAAACATTTACTCTCACCGATAACTCTCTTATCCCGGTTCCTATTAGCAGCGAGGCGATAAGTGGATCAGAAGCAGCTTCTCCACAAACCGATACTTCTTTGCCAAAAGAGTGGGCAATTCGTACCACGTAACTGATCATCTTGAGCATTATCGGAATCGATGCCTCGCGGTATTCTTCAAGCCTTCCATCTTCACGGTCACTGGCTACAGTAAACTGAATCAGATCATTTGTCCCTATGCTGAGAAAATCCACTTTTTGCAAAAACAAGGGAAGAGACCAGATAACTGAAGGTATTTCCACCATAATTCCAAGTTTAATTTGTGCACGGATGAGGTGATTTTCCACTATCAGACGCTTGATCAGATCTTCCAGATAGTCTATCTCCTGTACGATAGAAACAAATGGAACCAGCACTTTAAGTGTTCCGTATTTGCTTGAAAGCAGCACATTTTTCAGGTGATTACAGAGAAGTTCCTTATTGGCAAAAAGATAACGAATGCCTCTCAAACCCAACTGAGGGTTGATCTCTGGTGGGACCTTCGCGTAAGGCAGAGTTTTGTCCGCTCCCAGATCCAAAAGACGAATGGTTACAGGACGCCCACCTGCTGCTTCATGTATTCTTTTGTAGTAATTCAGTTCTTCTCCGGGTTCTGGTAAGCTGGATCGTCCCATGTAGAAAAATTCTGATCGCATCAGTCCGATTCCTTCTGCTCCTTCACGTACAGCATCATAAACCTCTTCGGGAGAATTTGCATTCGCTTCCAGACGAACCCTGATACCATCTCTGGTCATAGTACGACGCTGATGTTGAACCGCAGGTGCTTCTTTTTTGGCAAAACCATTTTTTTTCCGTTTGTATGAGGCGATCTCTTTTGCTGATGGGTTGATGATAATTTTTCCCTCATAACCATCGATTATTATGGTACTGTCTGCATGAACCAGAGTAGAAATGCCTGGAACATTGATTACTGCCGGTATTCCAAAGGAACGGGTGATAATTGCCACATGGGAAACAGCACTGGATTCCTCAATTATTACACCTGCTATTTTACGGAATTCCAGGAGTGCTATGTCGGATGGCAGCAGATGTTCTGCTATTAGAATTGGATTACTCTTTGATCTGAGAAGAGGAGTGACTCTGACATGTTCGATTTCCAGAAGATTTCTAAGAAGGCGCTGATAGACATCCTGGATATCAAACAAACGGGTTCTAACGGTTTCGTTGCTGATAGTACTGAAACTCTGTTCGAGATCTCCAATTTTTACCGAAAGAATATGTTCTACATTAAGCAACTCCAGTTTGACGGCATCCTTGATGCTTTGAATAAAGGTCTGGTCCTGCAGAAGCTGAACATGAGCAGCAAAAATATCTGCAACATCTTTTTTCTGGTTCTCCAGAGCGGTTTTCTGTAAGCTTAGCAATTGATCTTTGCTTTTTTTTATGGAATGATCCAGGCGTTCCAGTTCGATGGTGATATTTTCAATAGGGAAGCTGTTTTTACGCAATGACTCAAGATCGATTTGTTTGAAACGGTAGGTGTTACCAATGGCTATTCCGGGAGAAAGCGAATCCCCAGTTACTTCTATACGTTTGGTTAAAGTGTTTTTGTGAGGCATCCTGTTATCTCCCTGACATATCCAATATGTTAAAGCATAAAGTCTGCCTTTTTAATGTGTGCTCAACCTGTTCATAAAAACCTCAGATTTTTCAGGTTTATTCCTGTTGTAACGATTCTGCGATCAATTTCAATAACGACTCAAGATCAAAAGGTTTGGTGACATATTCGTCTGCTTTCAGAATCGATTTCCCAATCAATTTGTCCCGCTCGGTACTTTTTGCTGTTAGCATCAGGATTTTAACATCATTGGAGTCATAATGATCCCGCAAAATCTTCAGTACTTCCCAGCCATCCATCTCTGGCATCATGACATCCAGCAATATCAGATCCGGCTTTTCAAGTGTGAACATTTCCAGTGCTTTTTGGCCGGTGGCACAAGAGATGACCTCATATCCTCTTGCAGTCAGGTTAAAGTAGAGAAGTTCTCTAATAACCGGGTCATCATCAATTATCATGATTTTAAAGCCATCCATGATCTTTTACATTTTCTTGGTCCTGTTGCTGTAATGGGGCCAAAAGAGTATTACCTGAATTGTTTTAAAGGTCTTCTAATTAAGACTACGAGGGCAAGTATGGATAAATTTGGATGAAATGAGGAGTATTGTACTGATATTTGTTACGGCAGTCAGCTCCCTAAATCCCCCATGGGGGATTAGGGGGCGGGGTATTTAGGAAAAACAGAAGATTTAGCAGGCCAGTGATTTAGGTGCAGGAGGCAACCATCAGTTCGGGCCCAAAACTATAACTCATAAAGCTCGCTACTTGCCAGTATCCTGTAGCCCTTGTCTTCCAGGTTTTTTCTTGTTTTCTCATATTCCTTGACCTCGATGCACAAGACCGCCTCTTTTCTCGAATCAATCACAAATCCGTAGGAATCGATGATATTGATTCCGCAATCGGAAAGGTGCTGAGTAAGGGAGTGTAGCCCACCGGGTTTATCGTCTACCACTACAGCCAATACTTGCTTGAGAGCGCAGGCGAAACCACTGGTACTAAGCGCATGGTGTGCTTTCTTTGGATTGTCTGCAAGTACCTTGATGATACCAAACTGCTCCCTGTCATTTATCACAATGGCCCTGATGTTAATATCATTCTCGCTCAGAATCTGTGTAATTCTGCTCAGTCGCCCCGGCTTGTTGTCTACGAAAATGTTGATCTGCTCGGTCATGGTATTGATCCTTTCGGAAGCAATTTACATTTTGGGTCTATTGTCAAAAACTCGTTTTGCTTTGCCTTCAGAAACTGGCAATCCCCCAGGTTCATGCAGTTCGATGGAGGGATTTACCAGAATTGTGTCCCTGAGCATCGTTTGGAGCTTTATCTTGATATTTGATAGCAATGAAAAGTCACCATTAAAGATTTTTGAGTAAAGCTCGGTTTTAACCGTTAATTTGTCCAGGGCACCATGCTTATCTACTACTATCTGGTAATTGGTTCCTACTTCGGGGATTTTCATTATCACATCTTCGATTTGCGAGGGGAAGATGTTTACACCGTTAATGATCAGCATGTCATCGCTACGCCCCTTTATTCTGGCAATTCTTCTGTGTTTACGACCACATGGACATTCTCCGCCCATAACAGATGTTAGATCGCGGGTACGATACCGCAACAGAGGTGTGGCTGTGCGGTTAAGGGTGGTAAAAACAATCTCACCTTCATTTTCATCTGGAATTACTTCCTGAGAAACCGGATCGATCATTTCCATAAAAAAGGCATCTTCCCAGACATGCATTCCGTTTTTGTAAACACATTCAAAAGCTACTCCAGGTCCATTCATCTCCGAGAGACCATAGGAGTTATAGGCATCGATACCCAGCAGTTCTTCAATCTTTTTCCTGGTTTCTTCAGAATGAGGTTCTGCACCAAGGAATGCTCTTTGCAGCTTAAGGTCTGAACGCTTTATATCACCAGAGTTGATATGTGAAGAGATGTGCAGCAGGTAACTGGGGGTGGCATGTACCACAGTTGTTCCGAAATCACGCATGAGCATAATTTGACGGTTGGTTTTTCCTGAACTGGCTGGAATAACCAGTATTCCGATACGCTCAGCCCCGTAATGGAACCCCAAACCTCCAGTGAAAAGACCGTAGGTGGTCATGTTCTGAAAAACATCACCCCGATTGACTCCGGTAGAAATGATACAGCGGGCCATCAGATCTGTCCAGTTGTCTATATCGCTTCTGGAATGATAAATTACAGTGGGGGTGCCTGTTGTACCGCTTGAGGTGTGCAAACGAATGACATCGTGCAGATCGATTGCCAGCATGGCAAAAGGATATGCTTCCCGCAGGTCATCCTTGGTGGTAAAGGGAATTCTGCGGATATCGTCAAGAGTTTTTATGTCATCGCCGGAACTTATTCCAACTTTATTCAGACGACGTTTGTAAAAGTCGGTCTTAAGTGCCTGCCCGACAGTCTGCCGTAGCCGGATTAATTGCAGTTCTCTCAGAGCGTCTTTATCCAGAGTCTCCTCATGAGCATTCCAGTATGTAATATCCATCAGTAAGCCTTAGAAAAAGAAAACGTTTCGTTTGTAATAATTCAGATTAATATCACATTCAAATGGCAAAACCCATCCTGAATATCGCTATATTTTCATCGATCTTTTTTCCTATGACACATTTTATGGCTTCATGCCAGTGCTCTTCCGGGATAGGAAGTCTGGATGCCAGGATTCCAAGGAAAAAAGTGTTTACCAGGCGATGATCAGGTAACTGGTTTACCTTTTCCAGAAAAGGAGTGAAATCAACTCCCTGCGGACTGAGAAAATGATTCATTCGCTTAGATTCATCCTCGTGAAATGATACCAGAAAATCTGCCTGACCGGGGATAATAAGTGGAGAGTAAACCTCTTTACCTATACGAAGATGGGATTCTACGGAACCTCCCCTCTGGGCCATTCCGTGTACTTCCGATTTTTTTACCTTAAACCCGGCGTTAACTGCAGCCACGCCGCAAACTTCCGATGCCTTCAGGACACCCTGACCGCCGGTTCCACAGAAAAGTATGTTGTAAACGTTTGAATTACCCATGTTGCCTCAAAGCTTTTGGTGAACAGATTTCTACACAAAGATTACAGCCGGCACATGTCTCCTGGTCAATGGTAATATAACCATCTTCGGTTTTGACAACACCGGGACAATCTATACTGAGACAGAGACCGCATTTTTTACATTTGGACTGGACATATTCGGGCGCAGGAGATCTTCTTCGCTCTATCAGTCGGCATGGTTCTCTGGCGATTATTACTGAAAGCGCATCTTCTGCTAATCTCTGCCGTATCAGTGATTCCAGTTCTTTGAATTTGAAAGGCGTTAGAACATCTACGTTTGTTACGCCGCAGCTTTTACAGATCTCTTCCAATAGCAGCCTGGGAGCTTTCTGCCCGGTAATAGTCTGACCGGTGCCGGGATGATTCTGACCACCTGTCATGGCTGTAGTGGAATTATCCAGAATAATAATAAGTCCCTTCATGTTATTATAAACTGCATTGATCAGTCCTGTTATTCCGGAGTGGATAAAAGTGGAATCACCAATAACACCTATGATCTTTTGATCCGGATGTGCACGCCGCAATCCTTCATGTACCGTAATTCCAGCACCCATACAGATGCAGGTGTGAAGTGCGGATAACGGAGGAGTTGCTCCCAGAGTGTAACACCCGATGTCTCCGGCAACAGTAACTTTGAGTCTTTTTAAGATGGTGAATACAAATCTGTGTGGACACCCGCGACAAAGGACCGGTTTCCGTGCAGTTGACTTCACCTCTGTGCGTGGCAACCCTTCAACTATGCGGGGAATATCCTGAGGCTGCAGTTCACCGATTCTGTAACTGTTCTCTTTTGTTTTAAAAGGTATTCCAAGAGTCTTGACATGTTCTTCAATAAAAGGATCGAGCTCTTCGACTATGTAAAGTTCTTTGAGGTCTCGGGAGAATTCCCTGATCTTAGAGTCACAGAATGGATAGGTGAATCCAAGTTTCAAAACCGAAGCATCCGGAAACATCTCTTTTATGTAATGATAAGAAACTCCTGATGTCAGAAATCCTATACCGGAATTACCGGTTTCAAGACTGTTGAGAGTGGTAGTCTCAGCGTATTTACTTAAGTTCTCCATACGCTTCTCTACCAGAATATGACGTTTGAAAGCATTCCCGGGAACCATCACGTATTTGGAGATATCCATAGGAAGTGCCTTTTTTTCATTCTCGGTACGGACTGCGATTTGCACTCCTTCCTTGGAGTGTGCGACCCTGGTTGTCATGCGAAACAGAACCGGTGTATCAAACTGTTCGCTGATCTGGAAAGCCTCTTTGATGAACCGGTATGCCTCCGAAGGACTGGATGGTTCGATCATCGGCAGTTTGCCATAAATGCTGACCCAGCGGGTATCCTGCTCATTTTGCGAGGAATGTAATCCCGGATCATCACATACGACTATTACGAAACCGGCGTTTATTCCGGTATATGAAGCTGTCATTAGTGGGTCCATGGCCACGTTTAGCCCTACATGTTTTGAGGCATACAGGCTGCGAACGCCTCCGATGGCTGCTCCTAAAGCTACTTCGAAAGCCACCTTCTCATTTACCGACCACTGAGAGTCGACTTCACTGTATTTGGAGAGATACTCCAGTATTTCGGTAGAGGGAGTACCAGGATATGCGCAAGCCACACCGAGACCAGCTTCATAAGCACCTCTCCCCAATGCTTCATCTCCCGAAAGAAACTGAATTGTTTTTTCTTTTTGGTTCATAGCAATTGATTCATAGTAATTTCTGCAAAAAAGTGAAAAGTGTTGTTGAAAGGAAAATAATTTTATAATAGCACGATTTCATAATAAATAGCGATGCAGTTGTAATGAATGTGGCCTGATTATTGAAAAAAAAGATGTGCATTGATAATAACAGGTTCAATAATATATAATTAACTCTTAAAAAAATAAGCTAATTAGAATAATTTGGGTATCTTCTATGATACCGATTTCACCAGAACACATATTTAAATCTGATTGGGACGATGTGTTTGGCGTGAATCGTACGATTTAGGTTAAACAATCTCAATGGATAACACCAACAAGGAGGCAGTGTATGGAGTCACTCCAGGAAAGAATTGCAAAACGTGCATATGAACTGTTTCTGGCACGCGGTGGTCAGCATGGTTATCATATTCAGGACTGGACCCAGGCTGAAAACGAGATTAAAGAAGAAGAACAAAGGCGTTTAAAAGAGAAAGAACCGGCAGAGAAAGTAAAGAAAGCTCAGAAAGCGGCTAAAAAGGAAGAAACTGTTGCCACCGAAGTTTCTAAACCAAAACGTTCCCGGGCTTCAGGAGCAACACCTGCCAAAAAGAAAACTGCCAAAAAGAAAGCGGAGTAGAGTTCAAGGCTGTCCATGCTTTACAGACCTCAAAACAAAAGAACTCCATCTCCGTGATCTTGAATCCTGGCGGTTGCCGATTCTGGTCCCCAGTAAACTGGTAGCAGGAAAATTCGCTTACGTTTTTTGCTGCATTGTGTAAATTTTTGCCAATTCAAGGTTTCTTTATGTTAAAAAAGTTTGAGGTTGAAAACGGAGCGATTGTCCCTACAGAAAACGAGGATTCCAGGATTCTGGTCTTTATCAGTCCGGATAAAGATGAGATCTATTTTCTGACCGAGAATTTTCAACTGGATGAGCACACCGTCAATTCTGCATTTGATCCTGATGAACTTTCGAGACTGGAGTTTGAACAAAATCACTTTGCAGTGATTTTTAAACGTCCCCGAAATTTTTCATCAGACAAACAGTTCCTTTTCAAAGTCTCCTCGATGGGAATCTTCGTATTCAAGGAAAGGATGATAATCCTTATAAGTGAAGATGTGCCGCTTTTCGATGGCAGAAGCAGTTATGAAGTAAAAACATTGCTGGATGTGATGTTAAGGATAATCTACCGCTCCATATCCCATTTCCTGCAGCATCTGCGGGTGATAAACATGATCTCCGATGAACTGGAACAGAAGGTAAATACCTCAGTGGAAAACAAATTCCTGCTTCATATGTTTTCTCTGGAGAAAAGCCTGGTTTATTATCTCAATGCCATTCACTCAAATGCTGTGTTGATTGAAAAACTGAAAAACAATATTGCCAGAATAGGCTTCAGTGTATCCAATCAGGAATTTCTGGATGATATCTGGATCGAGAATAATCAGTGTCTCAAACAGACCGAGATCTATTCAAATATTATCTCCAGCCTTACTGGGGCCCGTGCTTCCATAGTCAGCAATAATCTTAACAGCCTTATGAAAACCCTGAATATCCTGACCATTGCTATCATGGTTCCTACTTTTGTGGTCAGCGTTTTTTCTATGAACGTTAAAATTCCACTGCAGGAAAATCCGGCTGCTTTTATGCTGGTCATGCTCTTATCGGCTCTGGCATTGACTGCTTCTCTGCTGTTTTTCAAACATAAACGATGGTGAGTTTTCAGTTGTCGGTGAGGCGTACATTTGGAGCTTTCTGTAAAGCATTTACAAAATAGATCAGGTTTTCCAGCTCAGTTTCCAGATTAACATTGCTTACGATGCAGTTTTCTGCGGTTTTAAGCTGTATGGGGGCGAAGTTTAAAACACCATTTATTCCTGCCCTTATCATTACATCCAGAGTATGTTGAGCTGCAATGTCGGGAACACAGATGATTCCGATTTTGGTATTATGACTTTTTACAAAGCTCTCCAGCTCTTCAAGAGGAAGAACCGGTACCGGGAGTTTAGGGTTATGCTTTGCGGGATCTATATCGAAGGCGGCTACGATTTTGATTCCCTCTTTCTCAAAACTTTTATACTTTATAAGAGCGCTTCCCAGATTACCCGCCCCGGCTAAGATCACTTTCTGTAACTCATTTTTACCCAGAATGTCATTGAGTTTCTCGATTAAGGCATCGATCTGGTATCCGCCCCGTTTGTTTCCAGAAATGCCAAACAGAGAGAAGTCTTTGCGCACCTGGGCACTGGTGACTCCGACAGCATCGGCCAGGTAATCAGAAAAGATTTTGAAAAAACCTATAGTTTTAAATCGGTATAGGGCATTTTTGTAACGGGAAAGACGGAGAATTGAATTTTTATTGGTCACCATAAAGTTACTCCTGTTCACAATATAGACTTCTGTTGCTTGCCGTTAAAAATAAGGGATGGAGAGTTGCGGGGCAACATTAATGTGTCGCAGTTCACATAAAGTGACCCTTTTAACTTAAAAAGGTAATTTTCTAAGCTAAATTTAAGCAACATTATGCAAAAAGGGTGAATTAAAGATTCAACTTTCACAATAACTTGACGCTTGATGTTAATTTAATCACAAGATATTATTGCCAGCTATAGGTAAAGGGTGTATATTTGATATTCTTAAGGGTGAAAATGTCACAACTAAAGTGACTGCTTTCACAATAACAGACTTCCTCCATAGAAGGGGCGTTTTTTTATGGTGCAGAATGGTTCGGCCACTCAAGATATTGCCGCTTTAGCCGAAAAGTGGCGTGAAAAAAAGGGTAGCCTTATAATGATTCTCCATGAAATCCAGAATCAGTATGGCTATGTACCTCGTGATGTCTCCCTGAAACTCTCCAAACTCCTGGATATCCCTATGGCCAGGATCTATGAGGTGATTACTTTCTATAACTACTTTAAACTCGATCCGCCTGGAAAGTATAACATCTCTATCTGTTTGGGTACTGCCTGCTATCTCAAAGGGGCACCGGAGCTGGTAGAAGAGGTTAAATCGATGCTTAATGTTAAAGAGGGCCAGACCACCTCTGATGGCCTTTTTCATCTGGATGTGGTGAGATGTCTGGGTTGTTGCGGATTAGCTCCTGTGATGATGGTCAATGGGGAAATCCATGGAAAAGTAAAAAGAGAAGAGGTAGCAACAATTCTTTCTAAATACAAGAAAGAGGGATGAGAAACTATGAGAAAAATGACTAAAGAAGATCTGCAGGCGGCTGCATCGGCAAATCCCCCAGTACAGCCCTATATTAAGGTAGGCATGAGTACTTGTGGTATTGCTGCTGGGGCTCAGGATGTTTTTGATACGCTTGCCAAAGAGATCAAACGCAGGGATGTGCAGATTGAGCTTAAAAGGACCGGTTGTGTGGGGATGTGTTACGCTGAACCATTGATAGAGGTATATGTGGAGGGGCTTCCTGTGGTTACCTATGGAATGGTTAATTCTGAGACTGCTTTGCGCATCATGGAAGAGCATGTCTGCGGGAAACGCCTGGTTAACGACCATATTTTTGATCTGCCGGTCAGGAGGTAAGTACATTATGAGTAAAACTGTTATTCTGATTAAAGACACCGGACTGAGCAGTGATGTTACCAGAGATTACCAGTCCCAATTCATTAAAGCCGCACGGGATCTGGGGATAGAAAATGATGTTCAGGTGGTGCGGGCTGCAGATCTGGGTGTTTACAATAGAGGTGTGGTGGTAAAGATTATTCCGCTGGACATTGTTTATGCAAATGTTCAGCCGGATCAAATCGAACAGATTCTCAATGTAACTGTAAAACAGGGAACTCCCATTGAGGATCTTCTGTACCGTAATGAGTATATACAAACCAGAATCGTCCTGCGTAACTGCGGTATCGTTGATCCCGAAAGCATCGATGATTACATCGGTCATAGCGGTTATGTTTCGCTTGCAAAGTGCCTGCTTGACTTTAAACCCGAGCAGGTCATCGATGAGTTGAAAAAAAGCGGCCTCAGGGGAAGAGGGGGAGCAGGATTTCCTACCTGGTTAAAATGGAATCTGGCAAGAAACTCTTTTGGAACCGAAAAATATGTGGTCTGTAATGCCGATGAAGGGGATCCGGGGGCTTACATGGATCGAAGTGTTCTGGAAGGGGACCCGCATTCTGTTATTGAAGGAATGATCATTGCCGGCTATGCTATAGGGGCAAGTAAAGGTTTTCTCTATATCCGCGCCGAATATCCGCTGGCTATTGAAAGAGTGGAGAAAGCCTTGAAGCAGGCTTACCAAAGAGGCCTTCTTGGCAACTCCATCCTCGGTTCATCTTTTAATTTTGATCTGGAAATCCGACTGGGTGCAGGTGCTTTTGTTTGTGGTGAAGAGACCGCTCTGCTAGCATCCATTGAAGGCAAACGCGGTACTCCACGTCCCCGTCCTCCTTTCCCATCGGATCGTGGACTTTGGGATAAACCTACCATTATTAACAATGTCGAAACTCTGGCTAATATAGCGGCAATCTTTCAGAGAGGTTCTGAATGGTTTTCATCCATTGGAACCGAAAAATCCAAAGGAACCAAGGTTTTTGCGGTTACCGGTAAGGTGGCTAATTCAGGACTTGTAGAGATCGCTATGGGTACCCCGATAAGGGAGATTGTATTTGGTATCAGTGGCGGGATTGCAGGAGGTAAAAAACTGGTTGCTGTTCAGACCGGAGGGCCTTCCGGAGGCGTTATTCCTGAGAAGTATATGGATACTCCGGTAAGCTATGAGCATCTTATGGAACTGGGTTCGATTATGGGTTCAGGTGGAATGATTGTAATGGATGAGGACGACTGTCTGGTCGATATCTCCAAATTCTACCTGAAATTCTGTGTCGATGAATCCTGTGGAAAATGCGCTCCCTG
Organism: Fibrobacter sp.; assembly: GCA_012519985.1. Lineage (GTDB taxonomy): Bacteria > Fibrobacterota > Chitinivibrionia > Chitinivibrionales > Chitinispirillaceae > JAAYPC01. Next base: position 47,900 of record JAAYPC010000018.1, on the reverse strand, counting down.
CCGAATCGGTGGTTATCAGATGCTTTCAATTCTGGAAAAAATAACCGATGGAATAGCAGAGATGGATGATATCTCCAGTTTGCGCCGCATTGCTCAGGGAATGCAGAAGGCTTCTCTTTGTGCTTTAGGGCAGACCGCTCCTAATCCGGTTTTGTCTACATTAAGATATTTCGAAGAAGAATATCTGCAGCATGTGAATGAAAAGAAATGCCGGGCCGGTAAATGCACCAAATTAGCACAATATGAGGTGATTGCTGAGAAGTGTAAAAAATGCAGCCTGTGTATGAAAAACTGTCCTGTCTCCGCGATAACTGGTGATCGGCAAATTGGTTATACCATAGATCAGGCCAAGTGCATCAAATGCGGAAGATGTTTTGATGTATGCAAATTTGAAGCGATAGCGAGGGTATAAACATTATGATAAAGGCAAAAATAAACGGAATTTCTGTAAGTGTCTCCGAAGGTACGACCATTCTGGAGGCTGCCGAAAAAGTACAGGTTAAAATACCTACACTTTGTAAGCATCCGGATCTGCCTCCCACCGCTTCCTGCGGTATTTGTATAGTAAAGGTCAAAGGGTCCAATAAAATGCTGCGGGCCTGCTGTACTCCTATTGAAGAAAACATGGAAATTACCACCCATGATCCGGAGATAGTCGATGTCAGGCGCACGGTAATCGAGTTGATCCTTTCCAAACATCCAAATGAGTGTTTGACCTGCGGCAGAAACGGTACCTGTGAGCTTCAGGCTCTGGCTTCAGATTTTGGAATTACACGGGAATCTTTCCCTGAAGTGGTGCCCGATCTTGCGGCTGACCGCTCTACCGGCACTATTGTCCTGGAACCCCGCAAATGCGTTTCTTGCGGCAGATGTGTTACAGTCTGTCAGCAGAATCAAAATGTATGGGCTCTTTCATTTCTGGATCGGGGCTTTGAAACCAGAATCTCTCCTGCAGGTGATATTACGCTCTCTGAATCTCCCTGTGTGCGTTGTGGGCAGTGTTCTGCTCATTGTCCAACAGGTGCAATTTTTGAAAATGATGAGACTCAGAAGGTATGGCAGGCCTTGCAGGATCCTGATACCTACTGTGCAGTTCAGATTGCACCTGCTGTAAGGGTTGCTTTAGGTGAAGCATTCGGTTATGCTCCAGGAACAAATCTCACCGGTAAAATCTATGCAGCTCTCAGAAGAATGGGTTTTAAGGCGGTTTTTGATACCAATTTCGGTGCAGACCTTACGATCGTCGAGGAAGCCACAGAGTTTGTGAACCGGTTTACCCAGGCACCTGAGATGCTTCCCCTGATTACCAGTTGCTGCCCGGCATGGGTAGATTTTATGGAAAAATACCACAGTGACTTTAAAGACAACTTTTCTACCTGTAAATCTCCGCAGGCAATGGTTGGAGCACTTACTAAAACCTACTATGCACAAAAACGCAGACTCGATGCTGGCAAGATGTGTATGGTTTCAATTATGCCCTGCACTGCTAAAAAGTATGAGATCATTCGCTCCAAAGAAATGTATGCATCGGGACATCAGGATATTGATATCTCGATCACTACCCGTGAGCTGGCTCGTATGATCAAGCAGGCCGGTATTGATTTTGTCAATCTTCCCGAAGAAGAACCGGATCACATTCTGGGTGAGTACAGCGGTGCTGCTACCATCTTCGGTGTTACTGGTGGAGTGATGGAGGCTGCACTTCGCACGGCTTATGACTATGTAACAGGTGGAAAACTTAAAAACGTGGAGTTCGAGAATGTTCGCGGACTCGACGGAGTGAAAGAAGGAACTGTCATGGTGGGTGATATCACTGTGAAGGTTGCTGTAGCTCATGGGCTTAAAAATGTGGAATTCGTACTCAATAAAGTAAGAGAGGCAAAACAGGAGGGCAAAGAACTTCCTTATCATTTCATTGAAGTTATGGCCTGTCCTGGTGGTTGTATCGGTGGTGGTGGTCAACCCTATGGAGTAACCGATGAGATCAGAATGGCTCGTTCTCAGGGTCTCTATGGTGAAGACGAAGCCTGTACACTGCGATATTCTCATGAGAATCCATTTGTTAAGAAACTCTATGATGAATTTCTCGGAGAGCCGCACAGTGAGAAAGCACATCACTTGCTCCACACAACCTACATTGAGCGTCCGGAGTACCAGAAATAAAATCTGCAATTGCTGATATTCAGCACTGCAGATTTAGGAATGTTTCTTTAGCCGCTTTTCAGGTAATTGTTCCTGAAAAGCGGCTTTTTTATTTGTGTCTCAAATCCTTCCAGAGGAGGTCATCCGATCCAGTCCTGAAGGGGCGCTCTATTTTAGCACAGGACAACGCCCTGTGCGATTGGATTTCAACACACCTTATTCCACTACCTCCCTTTTTGCGGTCAACAAAACACTTTAGGGGTACAATTTCACGCGTAATTCGGTCAACCACACACTTTAGAAGTGCGTTCTCACGCGTATTGCGGTCAATCACACACTTTAGAAGTGCGTTCTCACGCGTATTGCGGTCAACCACACACTTTAGAAGTGCGTTTTCACGCGTAATTCGGTCAACCACACACTTTAGAAGTGCGTTTTCACGCGTAATTCGGTCAACCACACACTTTAGAAGTGCGTTTTCATGCGTAATTCGGTCAACCACACACTTTAGAAGTGCGTTTTCATGCGTAATTCGGTCAACCACATACTTTAGAAGTGCGTTTTCACGCGCGACTTTGCTGTTTTAAACATTTCAGGTGACCAATATAACGCTTAACATTGCTATTCTAAACACTTAGGGTGACCGTTATACGCGTAAATTCGCTGTTTTGAAATCCTGGGTTGACCGATATACGCGTAAATTCGTTGTTTGGAAATCTTGGGTTGACCGATATACGCTGAAATTCGCTTTTCGGAAATCTTAGGGTGACCGTTATATTGCGCAAATTCACTTTTCTGAAGTCTCAGAGTGACCGTTATATTGCGGTAATTCGTTGTTCTGAAATCTTAAGATGACCGATATATTGCGGTAATTCGCTGTTCTGAAATCCTAAGATGACCGATATATTGCGTAATTCGCCTGTTTCTATCAATGTCTTCATCTCGCAGCTTCAATGGCTGGAGAAAGTGAAAGAAAATCGTGGCATAGGGATTTTAAAGTCCTCTGTTGGGGTTTTTATTTGGGCAATCATCCAGGCTTTTTAAATATCATACTTTGATGTATATTTATGACAAACTGATAAAAAGCAGAACCGGACTTGGTTCGAACGGCTATCCTGCGGCAAGGGGTATCAGATGCTCTGAACTCAAGGGAGAGGTATGAAAAATTTTAATGTGGATAATAATAAGGCCATTTTCAGGCAGATTTTGCCTGGAAGTGGCTTTTTTATTTTACCCCAGAGATGATTTCTCAATGCATAAACTTGTTACCTCCGGGGCAAGAGATTTTAGATTTAAGATTTCAGGTTTAAGATTTTTAGATTTAGGAAGGACTTTGAGTTTTCCTGAAGGAGTTATATGGAAAAAAGACTGGGCTTTATAGGTATTATTCTGGAAAACCGCAAAGCAAGCGCAGAAATAGTAAACAAGACATTATCTGAATTTGGTGATTCCATCATTGCCAGAACCGGTATTCCTTATCAGAAAAAAAACTGCTGTGTCATTACACTGGTGGTTGATATGACCACAGATGAGCTGGGAGTATTAACCGGACGACTGGGAATGATTAAGGGAGTGACTGTCAAATCTGCCTTGAGCAAGGGAAAATGAAAGAAATGGATTTGCGGATCGAATCGGATTTACTGGGTGAAGCCAGAATACCCAAGGATGCATACTGGGGGATTCATACTTTCAGGGCGATGGCCAATTTTAAGTTTACCGGTCAACCGGTTTCGATGCAGTTGGTAAGGGCTCTGGCAAAGGTGAAAAAAGCCTGTTGCGAGACTAACAGGGAACTGGGATATCTGGACCAGGCTGTGGCCGATGCGATAAGTATCGCCTGTGATGAGATTATTTCAGGCAAATTTGCAGATCAGTTTCCTGTGGATGCTCTCCAGGGCGGAGCCGGTACCTCCACTAATATGAATATCAATGAAGTGATAGCAAACCGGGCTTTGGAACTGATGGGTTTTGAAAAAGGAGATTATTCTCGCTGTCATCCTCTGGAACAGGTTAACCTTCATCAGTCTACTAACGATGTCTACCCGACAGCACTCAAGATCGCAGCTATTGAAGGAGTGAGGCTGTTAAGTGATGCCATCGCTTCGCTTCAGGGAGAGTTCCAGCGTAAAGAAAAACAATGGGCTTCAATATTGATGGTGGGCCGTACGGAGCTTCAGGAGGCAGTGCCAATTACGCTTGGCTCACAGTTTTCATCTTTTGCAGATGCAGTAGCACGAGACCGCTGGCGTACCTTTAAATGTGAAGAACGTCTTCGGGTGGTAAATATTGGTGGAACAGCGGTAGGCACCGGTTTGACTGCTCCCAGAAAATACATATTCCTGGTCAATGAAAAGCTGCGGCAGGTCAGCGGATATGGAATCACCAGAGGAGAAAACGTGATGGCTCAGACTGCTAATGCAGATGTATTTGTCGAAGTCTCCGGGATACTTTCTGCGTACAGTTCTACTTTAATAAAAGTGTGTAACGATCTAAGATTACTCCATTTTTTAAAGGAAATTTCGATACCGCCTTTTCAGGCCGGGTCATCGGTTATGCCAGGTAAAGTAAACCCTGTTATCCTGGAAGCTGTCATATCAGCAGGAATACAAGTAGAATCCAACCATACGACGATTGCCAATTGTGCCAGTCGTGGTACTTTTCAAATAAACGAGTTTCTGCCTCTTGTTGCTATGGCTTTACTTCAATCACTGAATTTGCTTATCAATGCAAGCAAATCTCTGGCAATGATGGTGGGGGTAACTGAAGCTAATTCTCAGGCGTGCAATAATCATGCATTTGAAAGCACTACTCTTATTACTGCTTTCTTACCATATACAGGTTATCAGAAAGCAGAAGAGCTGGTTTTTGAATTTAGCAGAAACGGCCAAAAGGATTTCAGGACTTTTCTGGAGGACAGGTTAGGTGCGCAACTGGTGAACAAAGTATTATCGCCAGCAGCACTGATGTCTTTGGGATACAAAGAATCGATAGAAAGAGAAATAAAGGAACAGGATGCAGACAACTCCTAAATCGATGCGATTACAGATTGGCCTTTTCGGCCGCACAAATGTGGGCAAGTCAAGTTTCCTGAATATGATTGCAGCTCAGGATGTGGCAGTGACTTCCTCGATACCGGGAACAACCACAGATGTGGTGGAAAAAGCCATGGAACTGTTGCCCCTGGGTCCAGTGATGTTTTTAGACACTGCGGGTATCGATGACAAATCAGAACTTTCTGAGGCCAGGATCCGCAAAACCAATATAGCTCTTGAGAGAGCAGAAGTTTGCGTACTTATTACTGAGGCTGGGATCTGGAGCGAATTTGAGGACAAAATCGCATCCGAGGCATCTGTGCATAAAATTCCCCTGATTGTGATAGTTAACAAAGCAGACAAGATGGCTGTTACAGGGGAGTTCCTGGAGAAAGTCAAAGAGAAAACCGACAAATATATAATCTGCTCGAGTGTCGATTTGCCAAACAGACAATCCTATGTCATGGATTTTAAACAGAAACTGATAGAGGCGGTTCCTGAGGAGGTATTGAGACAACCCTCGCTGGTAGGCGATCTGCTTTCTCCTGGAGATATTGCAGTATTGGTTGTCCCAATTGATCTTCAGGCGCCTAAGGGAAGATTGATTTTACCTCAGGTGCAGGCGATCAGGGATGCACTGGACAATGATGCTGCTACGCTGGTGGTTAAAGAAAGGGAGTATGGCTCTGTTCTTCAATCTCTTAAGAATCCACCCGGGCTTGTGGTGTGTGATTCTCAGGTAGTCTTGAAAATGGTTGCAGACACACCTATAGAGATACCGTGTACTACATTTTCCATTTTGTTTGCACGATTCAAAGGGGATTTGTGTGAAGAGGTCAAAGGTGCATTGGCAATCGATTCGCTTTCCACAGGTGATAAAGTGTTGATTGCCGAAGCCTGTACACATCATGCGGCAGAGGATGATATCGGAAGGGTAAAGATTCCGCGCTGGTTAAGACAGTATTGTGGTGAGGAGCTTCAGATTGATGTGTGCAGTGGAAGAGATTATCCGGAGAATCTTTCTCAATATAAACTGATAATACACTGTGGAGCATGTATGCTTACCCGCAGGGAAATGCTGGTAAGGATTCAAAAAGCAATACAGGCAGGTGTCGCCATAACCAATTACGGAGTAGCTATTTCGTTTTTACAGGGAGTTCTGCAAAGGGTACTATCCCCTTTTCCTGCAGCTCTGGAAACCTTTAATTCTGAAAAAACCGGACATAGAAACAGATAACAGACAGGAGTGTTAATATGACAGTAGATATTCAGGAATGGAAGAAAAACAAGATCAAAGAAGACCAGATAACCCGGTATCTCAATAATGACGGGACTGAGTTTCTAAATGATGAAAGTATCGAAAATGATCTGAAAAGCAATTTAGCGGCAGATCCCTCAAAGGTGCGTGAGATAATTGCCAAATCGATGGAAATAAATACTTTGACTCTACAGGAGACCGCCACCCTGCTCAATGTCACCGATCCACAGTTATGGCAGGAGATGGAAGAGGCTGCTGGTGCTATCAAAAAGAAAGTTTATGATAACCGGATAGTCACATTTGCACCACTGTATCTATCAACTACCTGTGTTAATAATTGCCTTTATTGCGGATTAAGAGAAACCAATAAGGCTATTCGCAGGGGAGTTCTCTCCATGGATGAGGTTCGCAAGGAAGTGGAAGTGCTGGCTGGTACAATCGGTCATAAGCGCCTGATCGTGGTTTATGGAGAACATCCTGAATCTGATACTCAATATATGATGGATACTCTGCGGACCATCTATGATGTCAAAGTTCCCTTGTCCAGTGGGGCTTATGGTGCAATACGCAGGGTAAATGTAAATGGAGCCCCTTTGTCTATTGAGGATTTCAGGTCACTTAATGAAGTCGGGATAGGTACTTATCAGATTTTCCAGGAAACTTATCATAAACAAACCTACAAAGCAGTACATCCTGCAAATACCCTCAAAGGAAACTTCAGGTGGCGGTTGTATGCTATGCATCGTGCTCTGGAAGCAGGTATCGATGATGTGGGAATCGGAGCGTTGCTGGGTCTTTATGATTGGAAGTTTGAGGTAATGGGATTACTTGCACATGCAATCGAGCTGGAAAGCAAGTTTGGGATCGGTCCTCATACGATTTCTTTTCCCAGAATCGAACCGGCAGAAAACACTCCCTTTGTCTCCCATCTGAAGTACAAGGTAAGCGATGCTGATTTCCGTAAAGCGATTGTCGTTCTCAGGCTAGCAGTTCCTTATACCGGAATGATATTGACTGCCAGGGAAAATGCCAGGATTCGCAGGGAAATGATTCCCCTGGGAATTACTCAGACTGATGCATCCAGCAATGTTGGTCTGGGCGCATATAACGATTTATCAACTAAGGAACAGCTTGCTAGTCGACAACAGTTCATTTTAGGTGATATCAGAAGTCTGGATGAAGTGGTACGGGAACTGGCAGGTATGGGGTATATAACTTCTTTCTGTACTGCCGGATATCGTTGTGGCAGAACCGGTCAATGTATAATGGATCTGCTCAGAAGCGGTGCAGAAGGTAAGTTCTGCAAATTAAACGCTGTTATTACCTATAGAGAATGGCTTGATGATTTTGCGAGTCCTGAAACAAAGCAGATTGGAGAAACTATTATCCTGCGTGAAATTGAACAGATAAAAACCAAAATGCCTGATGTCTATCCTACATTTATTGAGCATTATCAACGGACAGCCAGGGGTGAGCGGGATATCTATTTCTAAACGAGCAGGAATGATCATGAATCAAGGAATAAGTTTACTCGAAAAAACTTACGGTGTAACCATTCTGATTGCTGCAATAAAGGGGCGCAGATGGGGATTCTCAGGAGATTTTTCAAATAAAGAGATCGCAGTCGTTCCATCCAGAAGAATTCAACTGAATCAGAATACTGGTGCAGTTGTATATGGGTGGTATGATCTGGATGTCGGTAAGCAAAGGGAGCTGGAGAGAAAATTATTGGATTTGGGGGACAATTCGGCATGAGCATTATTTCGTCAATTCTTCAGAAAGAGGAATTTTCACGAGAAGATATTATAAGTTTACTGTCTATAGAAGAGCCTGAATTAATTGAAGAACTGCGTAGTGAAGCTGAAAGAGTTCTCTATAGATATCGTGGACCCAATGTTTATTTCAGGGGCCTGGTTGAATTTTCCAATATCTGCTCATCCGATTGTTATTATTGCGGAATCCGGAAGAGCAACAGTCAGGTCGAACGATATTTGATTTCAAAAGAGGAGATTGTTGAGTGTGCACTATGGTGTGCTAAACAGGGATATGGCTCCATAGTGCTTCAATCGGGAGAGCGTCAGGACAAAAAATTCACCGATTTTGTTACTGATGCTGTCAGAAGTATTAAAAAGGCTACCAGATCGGAGCGGCTTCCTCAAGGGTTAGGAATTACACTTTGTGTTGGAGAGCAGAGCCGTGAAGTATATCAGGATTTTTTTGATGCAGGAGCACACAGATATCTTCTCAGAATTGAGGCTTCTGACAAAGAGCTTTTCTCCTTTATCCATCCTTCTAATCAGTCTTTTGATTCTCGTGAAAGTTGCCTCCGGATTCTTAAGGAGATAGGATATCTGGTTGGTACCGGGGTGATGATTGGATTACCTGGTCAGTCTTTGGAGCATCTAGCAGACGATATTCTATTCTTTAAGAAAGCTGGTGTTGATATGATTGGAATGGGGCCTTTCATAGTTCATGAACAGACTCCGTTTTCTACCTATAAAGATGAAACCCGTTTGGAAACCAATTTTTTAAATACTCTGAAAATGATTGCTGTTACCCGGCTGGTTTTGAAGGATGTAAATATCGCGGCAACAACCGCACTGCAGGCAATACAACACGATGGCAGAGAGCAGGGATTAAAATTTGGTGCAAATGTGGTAATGCCGCAGATAACACCTGAAAAGTTTAGAAAACAGTATCTGCTTTATGCAGGGAAACCATGTATTGATGAGAATGCCGAGCTGTGCAAAGCATGCCTTACCCGTAGAATTCAAAGTGTGGGCAGATCGGTAGCTATTGATATCTGGGGAGATAGAAGGCCTGTTCAAAAGGGATGATTTCTCTGCATATCTACAATTGGGACTACCTGATTTTTACAAAATTCAACTTTGGACAACAGTGAATCAGATATTATATTAAACTACTTGTCAGGAAGATGAGTTGTTTTTGCAGTTCGCCTGAAAATTTCCTTCATTGAAATCAGTCGCAATAATGAATTATTAAAACCTGACAGGATTTCCCTTCGTAATACTTGTTAATGCGGTGAAGCCGTTCCTTTTATTCACCGTTGATTGTAATCCGTTAGATTAATTGGTTTTATTGGTTCTGTCCATTTTGTGCAGTAAAAGAATACAGCTTGTTAATGGAAATTTAACAACTTACTCCAACTGAATGGAATGTTTCCAATGGGTTCTGAAGATAACTCTTTGCAAGTCTCAAATTCGGATAATCTCTCAGATTTGCTATGGTCGTCGCATGGGCAATCCTGTTGTGGTGAAACGGTAAAAAGCAGAAAGCAAAAACTTGGACCCGAAGTTGTAACGCAATCCCAAGCATCAGAATCGGCTATAGAATTCCTTAATGAAAGTGGAGAGATATTTAAATCGTGCGGCAAGGATCTTCTCTTGGATATAGCGAGTGATTATATTGATTTGCTGGAAATCTGCTGTTCGATTCATGAAAAAGATGGCAGCTATACCATAAGTATGATTCGCTCTCCCTGGTGCAAATATCTTCGTCATACAATGTCATGCGAAAAAGTGACCGGTAAAATTGGAGGTCAAGGTGATAAATTTTTGGAAAAGGAGTGCTGTTGCAAGAGATTCGCGCTGATGTCGATAGAATCCGGAAAGCCGCTTGATCAGGAATGCGTTGGTGGAATTCATATTTACACTATGCCTATAAAGGCAGGGACCTGTAGCATTGGTGCTATTAGTATTGGGTATAATGGTCCCTCCAAGAATACAGAGATCTTAGATAAAATAGCCGGAAAAATTAATGTAGATCCTGGGCACCTAAGTAGTTGCATTAATTTCTGCGCGGCACGTCCTCCATTTATCGTAGACATTGCAATAAAAAAGCTGTTTTCCTCTGCAAGGCTGATTGGATCGATGGTGGAGAGAAGGAGGGCAGAAACAGCATTACAGCAAGCGTATAAGGAAATCGAAAAAGTAGTTGAAGCCCGTACTGCTGCACTTACCAAAAGCTATAATCTTCTTAAGAGACAAACATGGGAAAGAATAAAAGCTGAGACTAAATCTTACAAAATGAATAAGGCATTGGAGTTGGTATATGCCATGGCTACCGCCGTACCTGTTACATTAGAGGAAGTTGCAGATAAAATCGTTATAAGCATATCAGAGTTGATTCATGTACCGATAGTAGCTTTGGGTTATGTGGAAAAAAATGAATTCAGGAAAATTACACAGATTATTAATAAAGAACTGATGCACTTTCCGGTGATGTCATTAGAATATCACCCTTGCGGTCTTGTTTATAAGGAACGGCATCTGTTTCAGATTACTGCCAATTTAAATCAGCTCTACCCCACATACATGGAAAAGTTTCCGGCAATGAGATCGTATTTTGGCGTTCCTGTGACAAGCAGTAAAGGAAAGATACTGGCTTCCATCTGTATTCTTGATCAGAAAGAGAGATCATTCAGTGATTTTGAGAAACATCTCATCGAGATTTTTGCCGGGTACGTGGGATATGAAATTGAGCGTAAACAGATGGAACGGCAACTTTTGCAGTCTCAGGAAATGAAGATGCTTGGTCAGTTGACATCAGGAGTCGCACATGAGGTACGGAATCCTCTTAATGGTATTCTGGCTATAACCGAAGCATTAAGTAAAGATCTTGGTGAAAAGTCGGATTACTCTGAGTATATAGCGCTGATCCGCAAACAGGTGATGAGGCTTTCGGATCTGATGCGAGACTTGCTTAATTTGGGTAGACCAATCGAAAAAGGCAAGCTGATGCCTTTAACAGTGTCAAAAACGATTCCAACTGCAATAAATTTATGGAGGCAATCCTCTATTTATAAAAATCACACGGTTGTTTTGAAAATATCAGACGATGCTCAATCGGCAGAGGTGCAGGCAGACAGAGCTAAAATTGAACAGGTCATTATTAATCTGCTGGAAAATGCCTGTGCTCACAGCAGTGTTGATCAGAAAATTGTTATCGAGGTTCAAGCTAAACAGAAAGTGGTTATTATTAAGGTTATTGACCAGGGCACTGGGTTAAAACCGGAACATTTTGAGCACATGTATGAACCGTTTTTCACAACCAGGAAAGGTGGTACCGGTCTGGGTCTTGGAATTGTAAAGAGGATTGTGGAAAGTCACGGCGGGTCCATTGAAATAAGTAATAATTTCCCGCCTCCTGGGGCCTGTGCAGAAGTCTGTCTGCCGATGATTAAAAGAGCTGCTATAGAGGAAGATGGAGAGTTATCTTAAAAAGGAAATCCAACAAGACCTTTATAAACATAGATGGTATAGCATTCTGTTGATCTTAAAGAGTAATAGTATCTATAGTGGATAGGTTTGCTCCCTGACTTACCATTTCATCGATAGCTTTCTGAGAGTCGGAAGGTTGGAGATTAATCCCCATTATGGCATCTGTAAGCAGGTTAACTTTGAACCCGAATTTGACAGCTTGAATAACTGTGGCTTTAACGCAATAATCGGTTGCGAGTCCTCCAATAAAGAGATGGGAGATCTGTCTTTCTTTAAGAACGTTGATCAGGGGCTTTCCTGAGTGATCAACGCCTTCAAATCCAGAATAGCCTTCCTGGTCCTCGGTTGTGCCCGCAGAGATGATTATTATATCGGAAGGTAAATGAAGATCAGGGTGAAACTGTGCACCCCATGTATTTTGGATACAGTGCGGAGGCCATAATCCACCATATTGTTTAAAATGTTTGGTAATGCGGGGGTGCCAATCGCGGGTGGCTATAATTGGCAAATGGCGATTTTTGAAGAGGGAAATATATTCATTGAGAACTGGAATGATTTTGTCACCATCCGGTACAGGGAGTGCACCTCCTGTAAGGAAATCATTTTGAAGATCGATGATGATCAGGGCAATTCGGTCGTTCATAAATATAACCTGATATAGCCGTTGCTAAAGAGTATAGTGTTACAAATGGATAATATTTGTAATGAAGAAGCATAAATCCGGTATCACCGGATAATTTATCCGGTGATACTGAAGGTTTATCAGCAGGGACTTCCCCATAGTGATTTAAGTTCTTCTGGTAACATACCTTTGACATCTTTGATTTCGCCTTCAGTAATTTTCTTTTTGAGAACGGTAAAAACCGCGCGAGCAGTTTTTTCCATATCGACTGTGCCATCTGCACGATATTTTTCTTTTATATGGGCCAGGAACTCATCAATGTGACGATCTTTGACCGGTGTGATGGATGGTTTCCACTCATCGTAATAGATGCCTTTAATCAAGAGAGGTAATTGAGCCCCCAGGTCAACGGCTTCATCTAGTAAAAGTCGGTCTCTGAGTGTATGAAGCACCGCACGTAATGACATATAGGCAATGCGTCTGCTATCGGTGTTAAGTTCTTCCATAATTTCTTTTAACCAAAGATCAGCTTTTTGAACTGCAGTATCAAAAGTTTCAAGTCCGGTCCAGGTCATATTTGCTCCTCTTCTTTATGATGCTAATTTACTGTGCACTGATTTTCTGAAATGTTGCATTGTGCATTTATTTTCAACCCAGTTTTGTAATCTATTGTCATGGGAGTTTATTGGCGGTGAAAAGAGTTCTTCGGGTAGTTTTGAGTACTCATCCGTTATTGCAGGTGAAAAGCAATCGGTTTGAGTTAGTGGGGCTTGAGCTTTAAAGGAATTATGCCTTTCCAATAGTTCTTCTGCAGATTTTAGCAATAGACAAAGAAATTTCTGCTTTTTAGGAATTGTACACCCGGCAGCACTGAGATGGCCACCGCCACCAAACTGTTCTGCGAGCGAAGTGAGATTGATCCCATCTTTAGAGCGTAAACTGACTCTCCATTCTCTGGGATTTTTCTCTCTGAAAAGGATAGCGATTTTGACTCCCTGGATGGAACGGATCTTTTCAGAAACAGAATCGGCATCGGAATCTGATGCACCTGCTTTTTTGAAATCTGCTCTGGAAAGAACTGACCATGCAATTTCACCTGAAGGGGAAAAGCTGCATCGGGATAAGCTGATACCTGTGAGAAGGGCCGTCTCTTTGGAAGTGACCCAATAAACGGATTCTGCCAACTTGTAAAAATCGACACCGCTTTTAAGGAGTTCTGAACAAAGCTCGAAGGTACGGGGGCGGATTCCAGGTAGACGAAAGGAATTAGTTTCCACCAGAAGAGAAGTGAGTATGTTTTGCGCTATCTCAGAAGTAATAGGGACATCCAGTTCCAGAAGTAAGTCGTATACCAGTTCACCTGCGCAGGCTGCATCTGCATCGACTATTAGCACGTCTCCAAAAGGAGTTCTGGAGCGGTGGTGATCGATTTCGATTACCCAGCGGGCACGTTCGAAAACTTCCACATTTTTACCGGTCATTTCTTTGCTACCGCAATCAACGGAGATGGCTACATCCACCTGACGGTGCAATGTTTTGATCAATCTTGTAGCTCCTGGTAAAAACTGGTAATTTCTGGGCAGATCATCATTACAAAGCATGTAAACCTGTTTACCGATATTTTCCAGTCCTAATCCCAGTGATAACATGGAGCCTATAGAATCGCCATCAGGATTGATATGCCCGCAGATGGCAAATGTGTCTGCATTGAGAATGATATGTCTGGCGAGCTCAATATTTCGGGTAGTACAAATCTGTTCGCTTATTAGAGGCATTAGTATCCCTTTTTAAAAGTATATTTATATAGTTAACCCATACCACCCTTTGACAGATCTGTGGGCCTGTGAAAAAGAAATCAAAGCAATCAAAATGCCAAGCATTTCTTTGATTAGCTACTTATGCAAATTTTTAAACCAAAGCTAAATTCCGGCTATTAAGTGCTGTTTTTTGATAAAGAAATAAAATGCAGTGATTCTTTTTTTAGGAAAATTATTTCCAAGAATACAAATGAATAAGTAAAATGAGAAAAAAGAGATTGATTATGATGTGAAACTGATGTGAATTCTAAGTAAACGGGGAGTAGATAAAGAGAGGATAGTAAAGTAGGGGAGCGGGTTATTTTGCCCGCTCCTCAAGATTATTTATTGAGAAATAACTTGCCATTCAACTCTTCTGTTGCTTTGATGGCAATTTTCATCGTTACCACAATTGAACTGTGCAGGTCTTTCCTCACCATAGCTGGTCAAATCGATGCGGTCTGAAGAAATTCCATAAGAGGTCAAATAATTTTTTACAGCTCTGGAACGGTTTTCACCCAATCCCATATTGTATTCTGAAGAACCTCGTTCATCCGCATGCCCCTCGGCTCTTAAACGAACACTGCTGTGTTCTCTAAGAAATCCGGCGATTCTTTCCAGCCTGTTTATGGTTTCAGGTTTAAGATCGAATTTATCGAAATCAAAATAAACTGGTTGCAGCAGTTCATTAAGCAAACCTGAAATATCCTCGACTGGCGGTGGTGGTGGCGGTGGAGGAGGTGGTGGTGGTTCCTCTACAACTGGTGGTGGTGGTTCTGGTGTGGGAGCAACTGTTGTGACTTGTTTTTTGCAGCCAACAAACAAAATTGATGTTGCTAGTAAGGTTACCCACAGTGGTTTGAGAAGTTTTGTCATGAAAGGCCTCCCACTCTGATTTCTGGGTTAGTTAAAAACAAAAGAATTATACTGATTCATAAAAATATTATGTGATTGAGTACGGGTGCAACATTTCGTAAATAATATAACTTATTATCTCATTAATTGCAGAGACTGACTATTGTAAAATTGGGGTTAAGAGGAGTTTTTGAATAGTTTTTGATGTCCTGTGTTGGCAGTGAGTTATATTTCCCTCATCAGAAAAGAGCACTGTAATGATCAAAATTCATCTGAAAGCAGGTAAAGAAAGGTCGGTTTCCATGGGAAATCCATGGATTTTCAGTGGCGCTATTCTGAAAATCGAGGGAAATGTCAAGCCGGGGGATATATGTTCTGTATATTCGTCCAAAGGAGACTTTTTAGCATCTGGCTATTATAATCCTCATTCATCAATAAGTGTACGAGTCTTATCATTCAAAGATAGGGCTTTTACAGTTGCAGAGCTTGATAATCGAATCAGAACTGCAATTTCTTATAGAAATCCATTGTTGGATGGATCGAATGACTGTTGCAGACTTATCAATTCAGAAGGCGATTTTCTGCCAGGGTTAATTGTGGACAAATATGGTTCAGGTTTTGTTATTCAAATTCTTACTGCTGGTATGGAGCGTTACAGAAATGAGATAATCGAAATACTTATTAGTTATAAACCACAATTTGTTTTTGAACGCTCTGATACAGACTCAAGAACCAGAGAGGGTTTGCAAACATCTCAGGGATTGTTGTATGGTGAAATGCCTGAAAAAGTTCAGCTTTCAGAGTTGGGGCTAAGGTTTGAAGTAGATATAAAAAGTGGGCAAAAAACCGGCTTTTTTTTTGATCAACGGCCTAACCGATACCTTTTAAGGAGTTATGCCTGCAAGCGACGTATCTGTGACTGTTTCTCTTATTCAGGAGCTTTCACCGTAAATGCTTTAGCCGCTGGCGCGAGTCAGATTGATGCTGTGGATATTTCCAGAAATGCCACTCTTTGGGGTCAGAATAATATAAGGATAAATGGATTTGAACAGAATCGGGTTAGATTTATTACTGCCGATGTTTTTAAATTCTTAAGGGAAACAGAAGAGCAATATGACCTGATTATTTTAGATCCACCTAAATTTGCCAGACATCCTGGGGAGGTTCAGAGAGCTTCAAGAGGGTATAAAGATATAAATCTATTAGCTATTAAGAAAATCATGGCTGGAGGAATTATTTTTACGTTTTCCTGCTCTAATGCAATAGATCCAAATCTGTTTCGTCAGATTATCTTTGCAGCCGCTGCCGATGCCAGACGTCCGGTTCAGCTTCTGCATGTCCTTGGGGCAGGACCAGATCATCCGGTTAATATTGCACATCGGGAAGGAGAGTACCTTAAGGGATTGGTTTTAAGGGTATTAGAGTGACAATTTGAGGTTATCATAAGCGTAATGTATAGGAGCGAAAAAAAACTTGACTTTAAAATTGCAGTAGATCATTTTATGATAAAGGAGTTGAATGATCGCTCCATTGCAATCCTTTTCGACCTCGCTAGTACATCAGTTCAATTGATTATCGGTTTTTTGTATGGTTTCAATTGAAAGCTTCGCCTGATCCTTTAGGGCTTGCGAAATTCTGATAGAAAAACAGGTTGAAAAATCTTCATGTAGTACTCTTCATACATATCTTTCAAAGAATAAAATTGCGAAGAGAAATATTGATGATCCAGATGGGTCAACAGTAAAATAACTGCAGCATATACCTAAATATTTCCATTCAAATCGAGGTGTCTGAATGAATGTTGCTGAACTAAAGTCAAAATCGATGACTGAACTTAACGATTTAGCCGCTACCTATAATGTCGGTGAACATCGTAACCTTCGTCGTCAGGAACTAATTTTTAGAATTTTGCAGGCAGAAGCTGCTCAAAACGGGCAAATGTTCGCAGAAGGTGTGCTGGAAATCATGCCAGATGGTTTTGGTTTTCTTCGTTCACCTTTGAACAGCTATCTGAGCGGTCCTGACGATATTTATGTTTCACCCTCTCAGATCAAACGTTTTTACCTGAAAACCGGAGACACAGTATCAGGTCAGGTACGTCCTCCAAAAGATTCCGAGCGCTACTTTGCTTTGCTGCGGGTTGAGATGGTCAATTTCGAAGATCCGGAAGAATGTAAGAAAAAGATAAATTTTGATGATCTTACACCTCTTTTCCCCAATGAACGATTTAACCTGGAATACAATAACAAAGACGTCGCTACCCGTATAATGAACCTGCTTACTCCTATTGGTAAGGGACAGCGCGGACTGATTGTGGCACCACCAAGAACCGGTAAAACAGTTCTTCTAAAAAGTATCGCAAATGCAATCCTGCATAATCACCCTGAAGTTTTCCTGATAGTCCTACTTATTGATGAGCGCCCCGAAGAAGTTACCGACATGCAGCGCTCTGTCAAAGCTGAAATAATCAGTTCAACATTCGATGAACCCGCCGAACGACATGTTGTCGTTGCTGAAATGGCCATCGAAAGGGCTAAAAGGCTGGTGGAACATAATCGTGATGTCGTTATTCTCCTTGATAGTATCACACGACTGGCCAGAGCACATAATACTGTAGCTCCTCATTCTGGAAGAATTCTCAGCGGTGGTGTTGACTCACAGGCACTATACAAACCCAAGCGTTTCTTCGGGGCAGCACGTAATATTGACAATGGCGGAAGCCTTACAATTATTGCCACTGCTCTTATCGAAACTGGCAGCAGAATGGATGAAGTCATTTTCGAGGAGTTCAAGGGAACCGGTAACATGGAATTGGTACTGGACCGAAAAATCGCAGACCGCAGGGTCTATCCTGCTATAGATCTGATGAGATCCGGAACCAGAAAGGAAGAACTGCTCCTTACCGAGGAAGAACTCAATCGCATGTGGATCCTTCGTAAATTTCTGGCTACCATGACCCCAATTGAAATGATGGAATTTCTGATCGAAAAAATCTCCAGCACCAAAACCAATAGAGAATTCCTGGAGGTAATGAAAAGCTGACACTGAAGTATCACCAGGGAGGATACTATGAATATTGGAATTATTGGTACCGGAAATATGGGAAAAGCCCTGATCGGGGGCTTACTCAAAACCTACAATCAAAACATTTCCATTTGTGCATTTGACCTTAATGAATCAGCTTATAGTGGTTTGCCTCCTACTGTTAAAGTGTCGCATCCACAAAGCTGGTTTGAACAAGACAGTGCCCCGGATGCCATTGTGATATCGGTGAAACCGGCAGATGTCACTAATGCCATTAACACTATCTGTTCCGTTGGTGCAATGATCTCCAAATCTCTGCTGATTTCCATAGCGGCTGGGGTAAGCATTGCATCTTTGGAAAAACTGCTTCCTGCAAAAAGCAGGGTTTGCAGAGTCATGCCTAATACTCCGGCATTGATTTCTGAGGGAATCAGTGCGATTTCCATGAATAAATACTGTAGCTCTGAGGATAACTCTCTGGTTCATTCCATTTTCAAGGCCTGTGGGAAAGCTATAAATGTACCCGAAAAAATGATGAATGCAGTTACCGGACTCTCCGGGAGCGGACCAGCATACGTATTTCTGTTTATTGAAGCCATGATCGAGGGAGGGATTTCTGCCGGATTAACTTATGATGCAGCACGTGAATGTGCTCTACAGACCATTATTGGTGCAACCAGGATGGTTCTGGAAACAGGTGAAAGTCCGGCTGTATTAAAATCGAAAGTAATGTCTCCTGCAGGTACAACAGCCAGTGGGCTTTTGGCTTTAGAGAAAAACGGATTTAAATACTCAGTTATATCTGCAATACTGGAGGCTACAAAAAAATCAGAGCAGCTTGGTATCTGAATTATTTGCCGTCCCAGAAACTGTTGACCCTGCAGCGATATGATTTTTAAAACCATCTACACTGCAGGCAGTTATTGGAAGAAAATCTAAGGAGATAAACTCAGGAGGTCGCTTCTGTTGTGGGAGCTGGGCATTGGGCATCATTTACCCGTTTTCTTAACTCTTTAGAAGCTTCAAATATTGGTTTGTAACCGGCATCTACTTCGATATATTCGTTTGTCCGGGGATTACGGGCAGTTCTGGCTTTTTTCTGTTTTACCTTGAATCTTCCAAATCCTCTTATTTCAATGTTATTGCCGCTCTGAAGCGCTTTTGCTACCGAATCTAAAAAGCTCTCTACCACAATCTTGGTCTCTACCTGTGTCAGACCGGTATGTTCAGCAATTTTTTCTACAAGGTCTTTTTTGGTAATATTACCCATGGTTCTCCTCCATACTCCGTTTTTCCTGGAATTGGGTTATAAATTGAGGTGTTCTCCTTTTTAATCGCGTAAAAATTAGAATACATTTACTTCTCCACATAATCAAGTTTTTTTTAAAGATAACACTCTGAAACTTGGAAAGTTAAACAAACTACTGAAACCCTGGTTCCTGTTTCAGCAGTTTTAGCTTCTGATGTGCGATGCTGTTGAGCTCATCGGCATCCAAAATCCTCTTATAAGTTGTTATGGCAAGCTCTTTTTGCCTGATTCTTTCATAGGCAACCGCTAATTGCATGAGAATGCGAGTGTCTGATGGGTGGGGACCAAGGGCTCTTTCAAAATAATGAATTGCCTCGTTAACCATGTTGTTTTTCATACAGATTAACCCAATTTTAAAATTAGCTTCCACATGATCAGGTTTCTCTTCTATTGCTTTTTTGAATTCCTTGAGGGCATTCAATGTATCATTGAGTCTGCTATAAAGTAGTTCGCCAAGATTATAATGGGTGTTAAAATCTGAAGGGTTGATAGCGATTGCTGTCTGATAAGAGACCCTGGCAAGTTGTGAATTTCCCAGATAATAATAGATCATTCCTAAGCGTGCATGGCTTTTGGAATGAAGAGGGTCGATCTGGATCGCATTCAACAGATATTCTCTGGCTTTGATAAGCTTGTCTTGAGCCATCCAGTATCTTCCCAACTGATACCAGGCTTCAACGTAACTGGAATCCAACTGCACCGCTTTTTCCAGAAATTTCAGTGCCTTTAAAGAATCGCTGTCTGCTGAAGCTTCTATCTGTCCCAGAAAACAGTATCCTTCAACCGATTGTGGATACAGAGCCAGACATTGGTTTAGCTCTTTTCTGCTTTCATCCTTTTTTCCCAGATAATAGAGGGCTATTCCCTTTCTGGTACAAATAGTGGATAAAGTACTCTCTGGAAGATCTTCTGTTTTAATTCGGGTGTAAATGTCATAGGCTCTCTGATACTCTCCGGCCTCAAGAAATGCATGGGCCAGAGCAATATGATTTTGCTGATCTTTTTTATTGTAGAGCAGTATCCGCTCCAAATGAGGAATCGCTTTTCTGGGATTCCCATTTTGAAGATATCGGGTAGCGGTGAGCTGGTGAGCTGTGATATCAATTTCTATGAGTTTGAGTTGTTCATCAATAAGACGTATCTTTTTCCCAACCTCTGTTTTTTGACTATTATAGAACCAGGCTCCTGTAACCACTACCAGGCAGGTAACCACTGAGAATATGGAGACTCGCTTAATTATCTTCAACTCATGGCTGGAAAAACCTGGTTTTAATACTGGATTCATTATGTTTCTTTAAACTCCACCGATGGCCTGATATTTGCAATTATCAGTGAAACTTTATTTAATAATGGATAAGGTGCCATTTAGTATACCATTAAATCGGTTCTGCTTCTATAAAAAAGTATTGACATAATGATCACAATGCACTAATTTTGTTAGCACTCAAACAAAGTGAGTGCTAATTAAAGCTTCAGACTATCTTTTTTTACCAGTATTAAAGGAGGAGTTTTCATGAACGTTAAACCTTTGGCAGATCGAGTCATTATCCGTCCCTTGGATCCGGAGCAGAAAACTGCAGGTGGAATAATTATTCCCGATGCCGCAAAGGAAAAACCTCAAAAAGGAGAAGTCGTTGCAGTAGGTCCAGGCAAAATCGCCGATAATGGCCAGAAAATCGAAATGAGTGTAAAAAACGGAGATAAGGTCCTTTATGGAAAATATTCAGGTACTGAGGTTTCTATTGAGGGAACGGATTATCTGATCATGAAAGAAAGTGATATTCTGGCAATATTCTAAAAATTTCTAGACAATTAACCATTTAAAGCTGATAGGAGATTAATATGGCAGGCAAGCAGTTAGCTTTTGATGTCGCTGCGCGTGATAAACTGTTGAGAGGAATAGATGTTTTGGCAAATGCGGTCAAGGTAACGCTGGGACCGCGTGGGCGAAATGTAGTATTGGATAAAAGCTTCGGTTCACCTACTGTTACAAAGGATGGTGTGACCGTTGCCAAGGAGATAGAACTGGAAGATAAGTTTGAAAACATGGGCGCACAGATGGTTAAGGAAGTTGCTTCCAAGACTTCTGATGTGGCCGGGGATGGAACCACAACCGCTACTGTTCTGGCACAGATCATCGCCAGACTGGGTATCAAAAATGTTACCGCTGGAGCAAACGCAATGGCTCTTAAGCGGGGAATAGATAAGGCGGTAAAAGCTATTACTGAACAGCTTCAGAAAGATTCCAAACCCATATCAGGGAAAAAAGAGATTGCACAGGTGGCTACCATTTCTGCAAATAACGACTCTGAGATTGGAAATCTTATTGCCGATGCTATGGAGAAAGTAGGCAAAGACGGTGTCATTACTGTTGAGGAAGCCAAGGGGATCGATACCAATCTGGATGTGGTTGAAGGGATGCAGTTTGACCGCGGTTATCTCTCTCCTTATTTTGTGACTAACCCTGATACTATGGAATGTGTGCTTGATGAACCCTTTATCCTCATTTACGACAAGAAAATCAGTGCGATGCGGGAACTGCTTCCCTTGTTGGAAAAAGTTGCCCAGATGGGTAAAATGCTTCTGATTATTGCTGAAGATGTAGAGGGTGAAGCGCTGGCTACACTGGTGGTAAATAAACTCCGTGGAACACTCAAAATCGCAGCAGTAAAAGCTCCTGGTTTTGGTGACCGTCGCAAGGCTATGCTTGAGGATATCGCAATTCTCACAGGTGGAATCGTGATTTCTGAAGAAGCCGGATTTAAACTTGAGAATACAACCATTGATTCTCTGGGTAAGGCAAAGCGGATTGTGATAGACAAAGAAAATACCACAATCGTTGAAGGTACAGGAAAATCAGCCGATATTAAAGGACGTATCAATCAGATCAGAAAACAGATTGAGGAGACTACATCTGATTATGATCGGGAAAAGCTGCAGGAAAGACTTGCAAAACTGGCCGGCGGAGTTGCTGTTGTAAATATCGGTGCTGCCACTGAAACCGAAATGAAAGAGAAAAAAGCACGGGTAGAGGATGCGCTTCATGCAACCAGGGCTGCCGTTGAAGAAGGAATCGTTGCTGGAGGTGGTGTTGCCTTGATTCGTGCATCAAAAGCCCTTGATTCGCTTAAAGCTGAAGATGATGAAAAGATCGGAGTGGACATTATCCGAAGGGCTATCGAGGAGCCTCTTCGTATGATTGTTTCTAATGCCGGTCAGGAATCTTCTGTTATTGCCAATGAGGTCAAAAACGGAAAAGGTGCTTATGGTTACAATGCCTATAGCAATGTTTTTGAGGATCTTCTTGAGGCTGGAGTCATTGATCCTACAAAAGTGACTCGTACTGCTCTTGAAAATGCTGCCAGTATTGCCAGTCTGGTTCTTACCACCGAATGTGTTATCTCTGAAAAACCTAAAGATGAAAAAGAGATGCCGGCCGGAGCAGGTGGTATGGGCGGCATGGGTGGTATGGGAGGTATGGGTATGGGCGGCATGGATATGATGTAATATCCAACGTCAGTTTCCGTACTAAAGTACAGACTCGATTTATAGAATAGAACGCCACGGAAGTCTTTCCGTGGTGTTTTACCTTACTTAAGGCTGCTCGGTATGGATCCAGAATTGCTTTCAGAAAGAGAACGACAAATACTAGAAGCGATTGTCAGAAACTACATTATTAGTGCATCGCCAACCAGTTCCAGATATTTATCACGGCAAAAAGATTTCTCACTTTCTTCGGCTTCAATTCGAAATGTTATGTATGATCTGGAGGAGCGTGGTTTTATCACTCAACCACATACTTCTGCGGGCCGAATTCCCACCGACAAGGGATACCGTTATTATGTTGATCAGGTGATGAAGTGCTGTGGTCTCCCAGAGGAGGCCAAAAGCTCTATTCGCAACGCATTGACCACTGTAGATAAATCGGATTTGCATCTGTTACTGGAGGCGGCATCAAGAGCTCTGAGTCGTACCACTAATCAACTGGGTGTAATTCTGGCTCCCAAAATCCGTTGTGGTGTTCTCAGACAACTCCATCTTTTTCAAATACAACCTCAATGCTACATTCTTACCATCGCATTGGAATCAGGGTTTTTGAAAACGATGGTCGTTGAGTTTAAAACTGAAATACCCCAGGAACGGCTCGAGTTAGCCTGCAGGATTTTATCTGTAAAATTTGCCGGAAAAACCTTGCAGCAGATGTGCAATGCAGATGATCAACAGTTTGAGGATGTTTCTGATTTGGAGCTGGGGATTATCCGTATTTTAGTTCCTTCTATAAAAAAAATTGTAGAAGATAATCTGGATGAAACAGTTTTTGCTGAAGGGCAGACCAATGTGTTACTGCAACCCGAGTTTTTCAATCGTGAACAAATCGGGGTGGTTATTGAGATTGTTGAGGAGAAGAGGCTATTGATGCATCTTTTTGAAACACCACAAAACGAGAAAAGGATATTGATCTCCATTGGTGGAGAGATTCCCGAAGAGAATCTCCAATCATTCAGTATTATCAAAACTAATTACCGGGTAGGGAATCTGATGGGGAGTCTGGGAGTTATCGGACCAAAGCGGATGCCTTATCCTTTTCTTGTTTCTGCGGTAGAGTATACGGCTAAAGTTTTAGGGGAATTACATTCTTAGTGACTTTAACGATGATGTATATTCTTAATAGCTCCTTATTACCGGCAAGCTCATAAACCCTTGTTACAGTGTGTGTCAGAAAACTGTTCCTTACCTTGAGACTGACCAGTAGATAAGCCTGTTGGGCAGTAAGTCGCAAAAAAGAAAGTTTTTCGGGCAGACACAAAATTAAAAAACCTGAAAAAAAAACAACCAGGAGGAAAGTGGACGATGTCAGGTAAAAAGGCAAATGAGGCACAACCAGAGAAAAACAATTCTACCGGTTCAACTGCAGAGGAAAAAACCGCTACAGAAAAGAAGACTGCTCCAGAGCAGGATATCGATACCACCAATGCTTCTGAGCAAAAACAAGCTGCCGTTGAACAGAAGGAAGAAGAAAAGACCACTGAGTCGATAGATGAACTTAAAGCTTTGGTAAATGCGGAAAAAGATCGTTATTTGCGATTAATGGCCGAATTTGATAACTATAAAAAAAGAATCAGTCGTGACTATGACCGTCTGGTAGAGTCTGCAAATGAAAAGCTTATTCTGGATCTTGTAGATGTGAGGGAGAATTTTGACCGGGCTATTCAGAGTGCAGAGAATAGCACTGATTATCAGGGGCTTCTCGAAGGTCTTAAACTGATTTACAACAAGTTTGAATCGGTTTTAGGGAAAAACGGCCTGGAGGTCTTTGCTGCACCAGGTGAACAATTCGACCCCCAGGTTCATGACGCTCTTATGAAGACTGCTCACCCCGAGATTCCCGAAGACCATATCTCCGAAGTTTATGAAAAAGGTTACAAGCTAAAAGGAAGAGTGATCAAACATGCTAAGGTGATTGTTTCCAGTGGACCTCAAAGCTAGTTTTTTCTAGGATTCAATTATTATATGGAAATAAAATTATGACAAAAAATGACTACTATGAAATCCTGGGTATCGATCGTAATGCAAGTGAAGACGATATCAAAAAGGCATATCGCAAACTGGCCATCAAATATCACCCGGACAAAAACCCCGGAGATAAATCAGCCGAAGAGAAATTCAAGGAAGCAACCGAAGCTTATGAAGTGCTGAAAGACTCTAAGAAAAGAGCTCAATATGACCAGTTCGGGCATGCTGCATTTCAAAATGGTCAGGGTGGTTTTGGCGGTGGTTTCGGTGGATTCGGCGGATTTGACATCTCAGATGCACTTCGTGCTTTTATGAATGATTTCGGTGGTGATTCTGTCTTTTCCGATCTGTTTGGATTTGGATCAAGAGGACGTAGAGGGAGTACTGCCGGAGGCCAGAGAGGAAATGATCTTCAGATCAGGCTTCCATTAACTCTTGAGGAGATCGCTACCGGAGTTAAGAAAAATCTGAAAGTGCGCAGAAAAGAGAAGTGTACTACCTGTAATGGAACAGGCTCAAAAAGCGGCAAACGTGCTGTATGCCCAAAATGTAATGGCTCTGGAAGAATTCGTCAGGTTGCTTCATCATTTTTTGGACAAGTTATTCAGGAAAGTATTTGTCCCACTTGCAGAGGTGAAGGTTACGTGGTAACCGATGCCTGTCCTGTGTGTGGCGGATCAGGGCTAGAAACTACAGAAACCATGGTAACCGTTGACATTCCTGCCGGTGTTTCGGAAGGAAATTATCTCAATGTTCCTGATAAGGGAGATGCCGGACCTCACGGAGGACCTGCTGGAGATCTTATAGTATTAATCCAGGAAAAGAAACATGATTTCTTCGAGAGACACGGTATCGATCTGGTTTGTGATCTGGATATCACCTTTTCTGAGGCAGCCTTAGGTACCTCAAAGATGATTTCTACTATTGATGGCAAGGTGAATTTGAAAGTCCCTGCTGGTACCCAATCAGAGAAAGTATTCAGGCTAAAAGGCAAAGGGCTTCCTGCTCTTCACGGAAGAGGAATAGGAGATCAGTTGGTGAGGATTCATGTAAAAACGCCTGAAAAGCTGGCCAAAAGTGCAAAAGAGTTGTTTGAAAAACTGGCAGAAATAGGGATATGATACTATCCTAAACCGCCAGCAGATGGATTCTTTATTGGATAGAGTCCATCTGCAAAGATCTGCCTGATAAAATCAGAAGTCGATTTTCCCCAGAATTTCTCTTATAGCAGAGATGTCTTTGTAGACCAGTGAGGGATCCGATGGATTTCTGGAGATATTCTCTGCAAGCAGGTTTATTTTGGTTAAGTTTTTACGATAGAATTCGGTAGCAGCATTACATTTTTCACTAAAATCTGTTAAATGGTCCTCTTCACGAAAAGAAAGCTCGGTATTCAATTTCCCTTTGCTGAGGTCGGCCGCCCATTTCTCAATCTTGTAAATTGGAACTGCAACTTTTCTGGAAGAGAAAAGGCCTATTACAAAGGAAACCAGAATAGCTACGAACTCCACAGTTATTATGGGAGTAAGGATTATTCCCAGTATATTCTTAAGTTCCAGATCCTGCATAACATCATTACTCATGTAGTAAAAACTGCCTGCGTGAGCCTTGGAATTGTAAATAAGAATCAGAATGCTCAGGGTGATTGCTCCTGCAATAAGGGTTGTCAGGATAATCTGCATTACAATTTTTATCTGAACAGTTCTTTTAATGAAGAAATTTCTGAGTGGATGGCGAAAATTTTTTTCGGTCATAATAAAAACATCCTCCCTGCAGTAGTAGATAAACTCCCTCTTTTCTGGAAAATAGAACGTATATTCCAATTATGCAATAGATGTGCTTATCGGTTACAGTGAAAAATTATCTTTAATCATCATAAATATGTTTTCTGAAAGAACGGAAATGGAAGTTATGGACAAAATAGCAGTAATGGATTTTGGAGGGCAGTACGCTCATCTTATCGCTAACAGAATCCGTAGATTAGGTGTGTATTCTGAAATTGTTTCAAACGAAGCCGATGCCCGGTCATTAAAGGAATTTAAAGCATTGGTGCTTTCAGGGTCACCCTATAGTGTGCTTGATGAACAAAGTCCTGGTATAGATACATCGATTTTTGATCTGGGAATTCCTGTGCTGGGGCTCTGTTATGGGCATCAGCTTATAGCTAAGAGTCTTGGGGGCAATGTTTGCAGGGGAACAGCCAGAGAGTACGGGTTGGCAAAGATGCATCTTAAGGAGTCTTCAGATCTGTTTGCCGGTCTTTCAGATGTCGAACAGGTTTGGATGAGTCATGGGGATGCTGTGGAATCACTTCCACCGGACTTTAAAATTCTCGCTTCCACCTCGGATTGTACCTGTGCGGCAGCAGGGCATGTCAGTAAAAAGATTTTCGGGCTTCAGTTTCATCCGGAAGTTACAGATACTTTAAACGGGATGAAGATCCTGAATAATTTTATCGATATCAGTGGTTGTAACCGCCAATGGAACAGCAAGGCATTTCTTGACGAAATTATTAATCATATTCAGTCTTTCTGTAAGAATAAAAAAGTGTTTCTTCTGGTGTCCGGGGGTGTTGATTCTACTGTTGCTTTTACCTTGCTCAATAAAGCACTGGGCAAAGAGCGTGTTCTGGGACTGCATATTGATAATGGTCTGATGCGGCAGGATGAGTCCAGTGCAGTAATCAAGTATATGCATTCTCATGGCTTTGATAATTTAAAAGTCATTGATGCTTCTGCAGATTTTATTGATGCTCTGAGAAATGTTTTTGAACCTGAGAAAAAAAGGGTGATTATCGGGAACATGTTTCTGACTGTAAAGGAGAAAGTGTTTGCAGAATTGAATCTGAATTCCGATGAATGGATATTGGCTCAGGGTACTATCTATCCGGATACCATTGAAAGTGCCGGAACAAAGCATGCCGATCGTATTAAAACTCATCACAACCGGGTTGATCTGATTCTTGAAATGATCTCCAGAGGACAGGTGATCGAGCCTCTGGCTCAGCTTTACAAAGATGAGGTAAGGGAGCTTGGGCAGCTCCTGGGTTTACCCCGTCTGCTTATCTGGCGTCATCCTTTCCCGGGTCCGGGACTTGGGGTACGGGTTCTGTGCTCTGATGGCAAAGAGCAGACCATACCCGATGATGATTTCAGAAATCTCAGTGATATAGCTGCTTCATGCGGATTTAATGCAACGGTTCTTCCAGTGAGAAGTGTGGGAGTACAGGGTGATGAACGTTCCTATGCCCATCCGGCATTACTCCTGGGAACCTGTGACTGGAACAGACTGGAAGAGGTGTCAATCAGAATCACCAATTCTGTCAAATCAATCAACAGGGTGGTTTACGGGATAAAAACATCTGCATCTCTCTCCTATAAACTTGTTTCCGCTTTTATTACAAAAGAGAGACTGGAGAAGTTAAGAGCAATCGATGCTATCGTTACAGAACTGCTGCATCAGTCAGGTGAGTATGACAACGTGTGGCAGATGCCGGTTGTTTTACTTCCAATTGTTAATGAGAATGGGGATGAATGTGTTGTACTTCGCCCTATAGTTTCTCAGGAAGCTATGACCGCCAGGTTCGTTCCATTGAAAGAGAAGACTATCCGGGAGATTGTCGCAAGAGCCTCTTCTATTGACGGGATAGGGGATATATTCTTTGATATAACTCATAAACCGCCTGCAACAATAGAATGGGAATAGTCCCTGGGTAAAACAAGGGAAAACATGAGATGATCTTGTTTTAAAAAAATCCCCTACAGGCATCCGAAGATTACCGAAATCTATCGTTTTTGGTAAGTCAGAAATCGTTTTTGGTAGGTCAGAAATCGTTTTTGGCAGGTCAGAAATCGTTTTTGGCAGGTCAGAAATCGTTTTTGGTAAGTCAGAAATCGTTTTTGGTAAGTCAGAAATCGTTTTTGGTAAGTCAGAAATCGTTTTTGGCAGGTCAGATATCGATTTTGGCAACTACTAAATCGATTTCCTCACGTGATCTATGGCTTTTTATCCTGAATAACCAGGTCGATGAGGATGTAGCACCTGCCGAGGCCCCTGCAGGGTTCAATATTCTGCTCCTAAAGAGAAGTAATTTATCGGTTTCCCCACATCGCGTCTCCAGTCTGTGGGCCATCCCCGGTCAAAACGCAAAATGAAGATTCCCAGATCTGCGCGCATGCCAAACCCGAATCCACCATAGATTTTTTCGGGTAACGGTAAGCCGTGATTTCTATCATCGCCGTTCCAGGCATTACCAATATCAGCAAAGAACGCTCCGTTGATATAGCGGATCTGCATTGGCAGTGGCCAGACTACCGAGATTTCTCTTATGAATGGAAAGCGGAACTCTGAATTCAACACTGCGACCCTGCTACCGGTTATGTCCAGATAATTGTAACCTCTGAATGGGGTGACGAAATCAGAATAAAATGAGTTGTAAATATTCTGATCGTAATTTTGTTCATTAATGCTGTATGAGAACCAGTTGTCATTGCCTCCAAGAAAGTATCTTCGTGCAGAAGCCCTGTCATCAAGAGATTTACTTATTCCCAGGAACACTCTGTTGGCCCATACAAAGCGATTGAACAGATGCAAATAGGCTCTTATATCTGTATCGAAAGAGATGAAATGATCATTAACAAAATCCAGTGGAGGAGAAAGAAGAATTTTGCTTGTAGCTCGAACACCGTTGAGAGGACCGGTGATTCCCCAGAGAATGTTATCAAAAGTGAATGAGAAGGATGGAAGGAGTGCGGTTGACTCCACAACGGGATCTTCCGAACTCAAGGGATCTCTTTTCATGTCACGGTATAAAAGCTCCAGATCAAGCCTGGTAAAAGTAGAAAAAGGAAAGCGGATAAATAAGAATGCACCACTTTCCTGGTCATGATATAAGCGTCTGCCAAAAATGTCGGCATAAGAATAATCTTTATTAAAGAAACCACCTGCTCCCACATCGGCCCGACTGCGCAGGTAAACGTAGGATGCAAAAAGATGCATATATTCCTTAAAATTACCCTGGATATCGGCTGCTACAGTGATGCGATGATCACCCATGAGATCACTGAATGAGAGGAGCATCTGACCGGCAGGGCTGTAATAATTGCTTATTCCAAGTCCGAACGCGACCATATCGGGAGTGAATTTTAAACGGTATGGAAGTTCTTTGCTGCTTCCAGTGGCTGCAGTATCGGTTTTCTGCTGTGAGCTGTCGCTATCTGTAACGGGGGATGTGGAAGGCGGGGGACTTTGGCTGGTATCTGAAGCGGCAATTTTTGTGGAGTCGATGTCGTTTTGTGAGGAGCTATCCTTAACGGTGGCAACAGGCAGATTTTTTAAGCTGTCTTTGATTGTTGAGGAATCGGAGTTTTTATGAGACACCGATTCAGACTTTGTGCTGTCATCATCATCATCATTTTTACTCTGAAGAAATTTACCTTTCCCTGAAGATCGGTGTTTTTTGCCTGAACGGGCAGGTTCTTTTAGTTCAGTAGAGCTATCGGCCTTAATTTCAGCTTTGTTAAAGAATAATGCGGAAGAGTCGCTCCAGCTTTTTACCCATTGGGTAGTAAGGAGACTGTCTTTTAAAAGTTTATTTTCTGGATTTTCTATCAGCAGTACATCCCATCCCTGGTTTTGAAAAAGGGAGAAAACGATGCAGGATGAATCCAGTGCCCAATCGGGATTGGAGCATCCGCCCACAAAATCGGTTAATGGTCTGGATTTTTCGGTGGAATCGATGGAGCAGATATAAAGGTTGTCCAGGCCATTTCGGTCGGAAACGTAGACGATGCTTTTTCCATCGGGCGAAAAGCAAGGTTGTTTTTCATTCCATTTCGTATTGGTAATTATGGAAATATTACCGGTAGGCAGGTCCAGAATCGCCAGTTCGCTGGGAGTGCTTCCGTAGGGTGAGTTGGGATGCGTTGCAGTTCCACAGGTATCTTCAATAGAGAAGAGAATTTTCTGCCCATCCGGAGAGAAGTGTGGATCGGCTTCGTATTGTAGTGATTCTGTCAGGCGTATAAGTGAATCGGAATCGAGATTGTAAATAAAGAGGTCGCTAACGCCGTCGGTTATAGCAGAAAAAACGATCTCTTTACCGTTATTTGACCAATCAGGGCTGCTGATGCTTCCCAGGGGCAACCGGATTTTTTTAACTAACTTCTTTTTGACGACGTTAACGATTCGGATTTCATCGCGGCCTTTGTTTAGTGTCACGAATGCGAGTTGTTTTCCATCAGGCGACCAGCACATTCCGCTTCTGAATGGGTGAAAAGACTCAAAGAAGCCTCCAAAACCGGTTTGACGTATCTGATGGATCACTTTTCCTTTTTTATCGGTGATAAGAATCCGGGTATAATCTTTGCGGTCGCTAAAAAAGGCGATCTTTTCTCCATCAGGAGAGATTCTGGGTCGGAGGTTATACTGGTCTTTGGTTTTTAGGTGCGAAGTAACAAATTTGCATTTGGTTGAAGGATCTTCTCTTTGGGCGATCTCTGGCCAGTAGATCCGTCGTAATTCTTTGAGCCACTCTTTTCCCAGATCTTCAGTGGTTTTCTTATAGACTTTCAGAATGGAATTATCGACCATTTTTGTTTTTCTGAATTGTTTTAAGAAGCTGGAGAATGCGCTATCGCCTCTGCTTTTGTGTAGAAAATGGAGAAACGATTGACCAGCTTTGTAGGCCATATATCCGCCAAGCTGTGAGCTGGGCAGGGGAACAGTGTTATTGAGGGTTTGTTCCATCAGGAACATATCGGCTTCACAATTCCATCCGGTAGAAAGGTATTCAGCGCTGCCTTCATTGAACCAGAAAGGGATCTGGGCATTGTTGAACATTGCGCTGGCACCGCCGAACTTATCGAAGATTATTCCGAAAACAAAAGCATGAGCCATTTCGTGATGAAGAACGTGGCGTAATTCGGTATAGGAGCCATTGAAAGGGACAGCGATTCGGTTTTTGAAAACTTCGGTAAAACCGCCGACCCCTTCGGGTAAAATTTCTGATATAATATTTGTATGGGCAAAAAGTGTGGGGTTACCGTAAAGAATGATGGGTATGGGAGTATCGTGGGTAAAATTTAGCTTATCTGAAAGAGATTTGTAAGCAATATCGATCCATCTGTTGGCGATTTCCGGCAGAGTATTTTTATCTTGATGATAATAGAGGGTGTAGTGTGTTGATGGTCTCATCCACCAGGAGAGGGCAGAGTATTGAACCTTGTTTTTACCAAAACCTGATATCTCTGAAGTATTAAAAATGATTAAAAGAAGTAGCAGAAAAGAATTAACTGGCATGGAGAAAAAGTTATTCATATATTACACTTTCATTAACTGAATGCATCTTTTTGGCTTGATTTCAGAGGTAACCGGGTTTTAGTATTAAATCTAGTATATTCACTTACAGTTATACAATAAAAGAAATGGTCACATAGAGAGGTTGAAATTGTGCTTAAATTGTGTGTGTAGTCAGAAAACACTTGCATTTAGTTTGTGGATATACTTTTTTAGATAGGGTCCTGAGATGTCAAATTAAATGCAGCTAGGCAGCTAAAGGGGGGAGAATTGACATCGTACAAGAGGGAAAACTATATTATTCCTTCCCCTCCGAGGTCTGCAGCGGAGGAGTGTATTTATCTATCTGCAAATCAATTTAAGCCCTTAATAATCCGGATACTATGAATTCACCAAAAAAAACTTGCATAACTTTTATTATTATTCTGGCTGCGGTCTACTGCTGTTTTGCGGGCAAAAAGATTGTTGTCCCCCATGATTTTCCTACGATCGAATCGGCTTTCGGTCAGGCGGATGAGGGTGATACCATTTATGTCACCAAAGGGATTTATTATGAAAACATCGTTTTGGCCGACAATGTAGTGCTTCAGGGACAAGATATGGTGAATACTATAATAGACGGAAGACGATCAGGGCCTTGTGTTATAGGGGCAGATGGGGCTACTATTACCAATTTCACCATCCGCAATGGAACTACTGGAATATTGTGCAAAAATTCCCGTCCGATCATAAAAAGAAATCTGATTGTTGACAACAAAGGGGCAGGGATTCATGCCCTTATGTCGCTTCCTGAGATAAACAATAACATTATCTACAGAAATGAATGGACCGGTATTTTTTTAGAATCGGTTCGAGGAACCCGTACCAGTATCGATCATAATGTGATTCTGGAAAATGGTTACTGCGGAATATTTTGTGCCCACAGGACAGAAATTCTGATAAGAAATAACATTCTTCTTTCAAATAAACAGTATGGAGTTTTTATCGCTCCTGAGGCCAGAAAAACACGAATCATCAACAATAACATCTATAAAAACCGTTTACCTTTTAATGGAAATGCAGTTGTGCATCAGAGCAATATTTCCAAGGAACCAGTCTTTATCTCTGAAGCACATCCGGATTATAACTATTTTGTCAAAACAGTATCTCCATGTAAGGGTGCAGGAGAAAACGGTACCGATATAGGTCTTATTACAGAGCAGATGGTGGAGGCGTTCACCACCGATAAAGACGGTGATGGTATTCCTGATGATGTGGATCAGTGTCCAGATGTTGCAGAAGATATGGACGGATTTGAAGATGTTGATGGGTGTCCGGATTATGACAATGATCAGGATGGTATCTATGATGCTCAGGATCAGTGTCCTAATGACCCTGAGGATCGTGATGGTTTCCAGGATGTAGATGGGTGTCCTGATCTGGATAATGATCAGGATGGAATCCCTGATGTCGAGGATGCCTGTCCAAATAATCCTGAGACTGTAAATGGTTACAAGGATTCAGATGGTTGTCCAGATGAGAAGCCACAGGAAATTAAACAGACTTTGATCCTTAAAGGGGTTAATTTTAAAACTGCAAGTGCCGAACTTTTGGAAGAATCCTATTATGTACTGGAACATGTGTATAACAGCCTTGAAGCGTATCCGAATGTGAAAGTCGAGATTGGGGGACATACTGATGATCAGGGCTCTAATGATTACAATTTGGCCCTTTCCTATGACAGAGCAAAATCAGTTATGAGTTATCTGGTTATGAGAGGTATTGCTGCGGATAGAATTGTAGCCAGGGGTTATGGTGAAGAACGTCCTATAGCTCCTAACACGACTCCTGAGGGTCGGGCTAAAAACAGGCGGGTAGAGGTTGTTCCACTCAAATAAAAAACTTCAAAAAGGCTGGTATATTGTGAGGTGTTTTCCAACAAAAATTAAATCGTGCCTAATGGCAGTCTTGCTGGCAGGTGCAACTTTTTTTGCAAATGGAAATGGTGGATATGATGCACCTTATTTCCAGGCTGATTTTATTCAGGATCTCACCGATTGGTCCTCTGCTTTGGTGAACCCAGCCCTTTTATACAGGGTCAATCAGATGCATGTGGATGCATTAGGTTTTTACCGATGGGCTCTGGGTGATGATGCTATGGGATATCAGCACATGGCTATTCAAATGCCGGTAAGGCGGAATCAGACAATCGGTATGACACTGCTTTTTACCAGGAACTCTATCCAGAAATCCTTTATCGATTCTTCAAGTCAGACTATAAAATATGTTGGCAACACCAGTTTTCAGGATGTGTGGTTTATTGCTAATTATGGAATCAGACTTCTTCCCTGGCTGATGGTGGGGACCAACGTAAAATTAAGAACACAGTATCAATTTGGTGATTGGGCTGTATCGCATGTTCCTGGTATCGATTTGGGCTTATATTTTAATCCTCTGGACCATTATCGTTTTGGTGATCTTGGTATCAGTGTTTCTCTTCAGGATATTTTGCCAACCCAGGTCAAATGGGGAGAAGCGTTTAATCATTTAGGGTTGCAGAGGGAGACAGAGGTTACTACCAGCAGATTAAGGATGGGTATCAGATATGCGGCATTAAATGATAATCTGGTGGGAGATGTTGAATTTCTGATTGATAATGCTCTGGGAAAATTCTATGATGCACTTGATTGGAAAAAATATGTTGACATGTTTAAAGGCAGGGACAGCACCGGTGCCAAAATAGGAGAGATCATTCCGGAATACCGGTTCGGCGCCCATGTTAAGTATATGTTCATTCCGCAGATCTGGCTTAAAGCAGGCTGGAACAATAATAACATTCC
This sequence comes from Fibrobacter sp., assembly GCA_012519985.1. GTDB lineage: Bacteria > Fibrobacterota > Chitinivibrionia > Chitinivibrionales > Chitinispirillaceae > JAAYPC01. The sequence goes on along the minus strand of JAAYPC010000018.1, from coordinate 12,993 downwards.
ATATATAGGATTTAATTACAACCTTATTTATCCACTTCCAGAAATGATCAATTATCTCAACTTTGATTGTCATCTGGGATACAGCTTTATTGAGACTTTAATCAAGGACAGCGACAAGAAAGATGAGCGTGGGTTCACCATCGCAGGGAAAGTGTCCACCGATTTCGGACCCACTCGCGAGCAGCGTGAATCCAAGCGTTTGTATGATAAACTGATTCTTGCGCCAATGGACGCTTACAACGAGGCTATGAGACTGTATCTGGCCGGAAAATACTGGGAAGCTTCATTTGCTTTTGGAAAAGTATTGTCCCTGTTTCCGAACTTCCATCTTAATGATAAGGCAACTTATTACCTTGGAAACTGCTACAGATTCCTTTACATGAATGACATTTCCCGGCAGGTATACAAGGAAGCCTTGGAAGAGTATACAACTTCAGAGATGCGAGCCAAATATCTTTACGGTCTGATGGCTTTAGATTACAGGGAAGGGAAAATGGAGGATGCTCTTAAAAACCATTCCTTCATTATTAATCTCTATGCTGATAGTGACATACGGCCTGATGCAGATTATCTGGCAGGACAGATCCATTTTCAGCAGAAAAACTACAATGTTGCGGAACAGTTGTTTGAAGGAATCATGCAGGGTGATCCTCATTATCTTTATGCCCAGTATACTCTGTCTATTATCAATATTGAGAATGGGAGAGAACAGGCTGCAATTCAGAATCTCACAAATGTGATAAATGACACTACCCAGCAGAAACCGGATCAGCTTTTGCAGGATGCAGCCAATACAAAACTTGGGCATCTTTATTTTGAATCAGGTGATAAGTTGCGTCTGGCGGTTGAAGCCTATCAGAGAGTACCTGATGGTTCACCATATCAGGATGAAGCGTTATTGGCAACCGCTTGGGCTTGGATAAAAGTAAATCAACCCAATGTTGCTATCCAGACTGTTGACAAACTTATTGGTCTTTATGGACAATCGCCTCTGGTTCCTGAAGCGTATCTGGTAAAAGGATATGCATTGATGCTTTCGAAGCGTTATCCGGAAGCGGCTTCTGCACTTGAGCAGTGTCTTGCAGCCTGCAAGAGAACTTTTGTGACTGAAGAGGATCTGAAAAATAAAAAAGACAGTTTTGACCAATACACAATTCAGTTTGCACCTACAGCGGAAAGCATAAAGAAAAATGCTCTTCGGAAACCAACAAACAAAACTCTGGAAGAACGGCCGGAGTTGCAGAAACAATTTGAAGGGTTTGCGCGTGAATCAAAGGCATTTTTCGATTATTCGTTACTTGCAAAATCCCACACCAGATTCTTTAAACGCAAGGATGAAATACTCAGTGATGCAGAGTATGCACTGGTAAAAACCGAGCGTATACTTGGAGCTAAAAAGGCCAGCAAGATCATTGAAGGTGTAAAAGATAAAGAAGAAAAGATCGATAGTGAGCTTGAAAAGCTTAAGAACGAACTTCAAAACGAACTGAACAACGAACCGAACGACGATTTTAACATCGAATAATAAAAAGAGCATTTTTAAAGGAGAGCAGGAAGCATGCGAAGGTTTTATTGGAATGTAATTTATCTGATGGTTATCTTGTCATCTTTCATGTTGACAGTTCCACAGGTCAGCTATGCACAGAAAAAAGACAGAAAAGCTGAATTGATGGAAAAAATCAAGAAGCTTGAAGCTGAACGTGCAAAGCTGAAATCTAAAGCGATGGAACAGATTGAAAGCAAAAAAGCTTCTGAGGGAAAGATCGAAGAGATAATCAGACGTTATGAGAATCTGCTGGCCGGATGCCAGGGGAAAAAGACTGACAGGTGTGCAGATGTTATCTACACCCTGGGAAGCCTTTACTATGATCAGGGGCGTGATGAGTATGTCCGTAAAAGAGAAGAATATGAAAGACAAATGGACATATACGAAAAAACCGGTCGTGGACCTGAACCGGTTAACCCCTTGCCAGATTATTCCAAATCTTTGCAAATGTATGAAAGGCTCGCTGCCGAATATCCTAATTTCCCGAAATTAAGTGAAGCGCTTTACCAGATGGGTAACATCTATCTGCTGATGGGCCAGATAGATAAATGCAGAGTCGCTTTTGAGGCTGTAGTTGAAAAATATCCAAACAGTCCACGTGCTTCCGGTGCACACTTCCGGCTCTCAGATCTTTGTTACCTGGATAATGATTATCTTTGTGCTCTTAAACATCTGGAAAAAATCAGGGAAGATCAGATTGATCTTCAGAACTGGGAAATGGTTCATTACCGAAAGGGTGAGCTCTATTATAATACAGGTGATCTGGACAAAGCAGTACAATATTTTCAGACATACGTCGATAAGTGCGATGGCGGCCTGTATCCAAAGCGTGAATTCAGAGATATGGCAGTTGAATTCATGGCAATCTCTTTCTCTGATATGGAAAACGGTGGTGAAGAGGCTGTCAGATATTTTAAAAAGATAGGTAAAAGATCTTACGAAGATAATGTAATGTACACTATCGGATTGAAAAACCGAACACACGGTCAGTTTGATGCTGCAATTCAATCTCTGGGTGTCGCTTTAAAGAAATTCCCTATGTATAAAGAGGCTCCCACAGCCAGAATGGCTCTTATTGAATGTTATGTAGTGAAAAAGGAGCATGAGAAGGCGAATGAGGAGAGAGAGAGACTGGTTGATGATTATGGTACCAATTCACAATGGTATAAGGCAAACAGCAATGAACTGGCAATAATCGAAAAGGCCAGAAATGAGGTTAAAAGGGCTTTAGGACACATTGCAATCTACTATCATGCCCTTGCACAGAAGAAAAAGGATAAATCTGCTTATGAAAAAGCGCTAAAACGATACCAGGAGTTTTTCCAGAAGTTCCCGGAGGACAAATGGCGTAATTACGAATTTCAGTACAATATTGCTGAAGTTTACAGCGCTATGGGTGATTGTGAAAAGGCAGCAGAATACTACGATCAGGTGGCCATGGCAGATCTTAAGACCTTTGGCGAGTACAAGGCAGAGATAGACACCTTAGGAATGGATGCCGATGAGGTAGAAAAAAACAAGAAAAAAGCTGATCAGGGACCGGTTCTTATTTCACAGGAAGATGCTGGTTATAACGTGATCGTAGCATTGGACAATTGCAAGAAGAAGGCAATGGCTGCAGCCGGTGTTGCTGATTCGCAGGCTTACTCATTGCCAGAGACAAAGAAGCTTCTGGATTACACAGAGAAGTTCCAGGCAAGATTCCCCAAAAGTTCAAATGCTTCTGAAGTATTGTATTTGGCTGGAAACATTCACTACTCAGCCAAATCTTATGACAATGCTATAAGAGTTTTCAAACAGATAATTGACAATTATCCAAATTCAAAGGTTACCGACAAATCTCAGAGAATGTTGGCTAACAGTTATGCAAATTCTGGTCAGTATGATATGGCTATGGGAATGTACAGGCAGCTCCTTAATAAACAGCAGCCTAATTCTACAGAGTACACAGAAGTCATGGATCTGGCAGCAGGTACCATCTATAAACGGGCAGAAGCAAAACGCAAAGAAGGTGATCTGGCTGGTGCAGCGAATATTTTCAAATCAATCTATACCGAGTATCCTACAAGTAAGATCTGTGATCGCGGTTGGTTTGAAGCTGGTGTCTGTTATGAAGAAGCAAAGAATTACGAGATGGCTGGAGCCACTCTTGAGGAGCTCTGTGTAAGATTCCCTAAGTCAACATTGCGGGAAAGAGCATACATGCGTGCAGCAGAAAACTATAAAAAGGCTGAAAGGCTGGATAAAGCTGCCCAGGTTTACCAGACTGCTGCAAACAATATAACCAAAGCGGAATTTGCTATCCCCAGCTTGTCAGCAGCTTCTGAATGCTATCAGAAGATCAATCAGTTTGATATGGCCGGAAAAATGTTTGAGATGATCTATGAGAGATATTCAAGCGATCCAAAAACTCCTCAGGCTCTTTATAATGCTGGTTTGATATTCGAGAAAGGGAAGCTTTACAATAACGCTATAAACGTTTATGACATTCTGGCAAAGAGATTCCCGGATTCCGAATATGCTGCTGAAGCTTATTTCTCAGTAGGTTTGTGCTATGAGAAAATGGAGCAGAATGAAGAAATGGCCAGGGTATTTACCGAATACGCCAACAGGTTTGCTGCTGACCGTAACAAACAGGTAAATGCTTTGACTAAAGCAGGAGATGCATATTTCAAATTGGGTAAACATGGTGAAGCTGAGAAGAATTATCTGATGGCTACCTCCATTTACGAAAAATTTAAGAGTGAATCCGATATCGATGTAGTCAGCATTGCTCAGGCTTATTACAAGTTGGGAGAAATCAAGTATGATGAATTCCTGAAAATTAAGCTTGTTGGTAAAAACGAAAAAGAAGTTAAAAACAAGGTGAAAGAGAAGACCAAAGCACTTGAGGAGCCTGCAAAGCAATTTGCCAAAGCTATAGAGCTGGGAGTTGCAGAGTGGACCGTGAAAGCAACATATATGATTGGTATGGGCTTTGTAGATATGGCTGAGGCGGTTGATGGACAGACTCTGTTTGGTACTGTGGATCAGAAAATCGTAGCAAAGATCACCATACTTGCATCACTAGACAGATATTATGAAAAGGCTCTGGAGTATTTTTATAAGAACATAGAATGGGCTCATAATCAGAATATCAAAGGTGAATATATTGAAAAGTCTATCGACCGCTACACAGAAATGCTTTTCAGACGTGGTCATATCATGGAGCAGGTTGGTGTTGAATACGCCAGTGCACCAATCCCCAAAGGTTTGTCTCAGGATGAAGCAGATGCATACAGAAGTCTTCTTGAAGAGAAAAAACTGGAAGCCATGGATGCTGCCTTACCAAAGTATGAAGAAGGATTGCAAATCTGTAAGGCGCATGGTATTGCCAAGAGTACATGGATAGATAAGATGAAGGAAAGAATTGCAGAGATCGATCCATCATCTGAGGCACTTAATATTGTTATTACCGAATGGGTGCCGGAAGATAAACCGGTAGCAACTACAGGTGGAAGTGTTCAGGGTGGAAAACCTGGAGCAGCAAGTGCTACATCTCCTGTAAGTCAGGATGAAGATTTCAATAGAAATATGGCTCGAATCAGAAACATCATGAACATGCAGATCGCTGTAGAAGATAAGATAAAACAGCTTAATTCCATTGAACGTGAAGCACAGCGAAACATAGTTTTTGAAGAGGAGAAAATAAACGAATTGAAAGGACAATTAAGCATGTAAGAGAAAGGAGCAGTATATTATTAATGATTCTCTTTCGATTTCGAAAAAATGTAACACTTTTGCATAATCATACGTTTACCTTTTGAAAGGAGTTTTAAATGAATGAATTAAGAATGATGATGAAGTTTATTGTTGATGGTTTCATGTCTCCTGGAGCCATGACTATGTGGGCAATTCTGTTAGTAGGATTTGGTATTCTTGGAATGATAATAGAGAGGGCTTATTATCTCTATTTCAAATGTGGTACCAACAGTGGAAACTTCATGGCTGGTATTTCAAAATACCTTAAATCAGGCGATTATGAAAAGGCAATCAAATTTGCTTCTTCAGAAAAAACACCTCTGGCTAAAGGTGTAACTGCAATTCTTCAGAATCGTGGAAAAGGTGGAAAAGCTGTTCAGAAGGCAGTTGATGAAGTGTTTCTTACAGAAGCTCCAAAAATCACCAGAAACATTGCTTTTCTTCCTACACTGGCCAACCTTGCAACTCTTCTTGGTCTGATGGGAACAATCTATGGTCTGATGATCGCTTTCGATGCTATTGCAAACGTTCCTGCAGCTCAGAGAGCCCAGGCTCTGGCAACCGGTATTTCTGTTGCTATGTCAACTACTCTCTGGGGTCTGCTGGTTGCAATTCCGACTCTGCTTTGTCATGGTATTATTGCTGGTAAATCAGATAAAGTGGTGGAAGAACTGGATGAAAAAACATCCAAATTAATTAACCTGGTGGAAGAATAATAGTTTGCTAAAGAAAGAATAAAAGTATGGCAAGCAAACCAAGAAAAAAAGCATTAACCAGTAACGATATGGATTTGAAGCCATTCATGAATCTCATGGTGGTGCTCATTCCAATTCTGCTGGTATCGGCGGAGTTTGCTAAAGTGGCGGTAATCGATATAAAGCTGCCTGAGGCCAGGGGCTCACAGACCAAACAGGCTGTGACCGAACAGCCCAAAGAGGATAAAAGTGAAAAGCTTTTATTGACAGCTATCATTACCGACTCTGTAGTAACTCTGGGTGCCAAGGGTGGTTTCATGCCCAGTCTCTTCTATCGTGAGTATCATCATTATATAGCCAAAGATGATAAAGAGGATTTCACGGTAGAATATGAACCGGGTAAACCTGCTAAACATCCCAGAACCGGCAGGGACATGGAAGTTTACGAAAGATATGACATATATCTCTATGTTTGCGATGAGCAGAGAAATACCCTGAACCGTTTGTATACCAAGTATAATGAACTGGTCACCAATACTGCTTATGAGCCTGTGGAAAAAGTAAATGTTGGCGATACGGTACTCGCTCTTACTAATCCCAGACGTACTATCATTGTTAAAGATCCTGCGGAATTTACGCTTAAGCCAATGTCTGCATATGATGAACTTCAGAACCGTCTGATGAAAATCAAGGATAGATATCGTGAAGCGGAAGATGGAAGTGATATAATCATTGCTGCCGAAAACGAAGTGATGTATGACAAGATAGTGCAGATTATGGATAAGGCAAGAGCAGCGGAATTTCCCAATATATCCATAGCAAAATTGAGGAGTTAACATGGGTAAAGGAAGAGGAAAAAAAGTTCCAAGAAGTTCGGATTTGAACATAACTTCAATGATGGACATGTTCACCATTATCCTTGTTTTCCTGCTCAAGAGTTTCTCTGCTGAAGGTAGTATCTTAACCAATGCAGACAACCTGGTTCTCCCTAACTCTGAGTCTAAAAAGAAGCCTCAGGAAGTGAACCTTCAGGTGGCAGTGACTAACGATATGATATTGGTGGATAACTTGCCCATTGTACCAACCGAGGATGTAAGAAAAATTCCTGCTGATGATCCTGATCCTGCTGCAGGCAAGCTGGAAGAAAAGCTAAAAGCTTGTATGGCTCAGGAAGAGGAGATGGTCAGAGTTGGTGCTCTAAATGCCGTTCAGGGAAAAATCATTGTTCAGGTAGACAAGAATATCGATTTCGATGTACTGTTCAAAGTGATGAATACTTGTGGTAAAGTGGGCTACAATAATATGAATTTTGCAGTTATGGAAAGGGAAGAGTAACTGTGAAGTATAAGGTTCTAATAAAAAAATGCGAGGATCCTCAGCGCGCCAGTAGAATCGCTGAAGAGATTGCCCGCTGGTCCGGAAGCACCGCTGATGTTGTGTATGGTGTAATCACACAGAAGCCGGTCTGTATCCGGAAAGAAGCCGAAAAGGATGAGGCTTTACGGCTTAAAGGGCAGTTTGAAGCGGTTGGTGCAGAGGTGGAACTCGTGGCTATCGGCGGCGGAGTAGCACCGGTTACTGCTGTAGCTGCAGGTAATACTGCAGCAACTATGAAACCGAGTGCAAATAAATCAGACGACGATGACGATGAACCCGGAAGAGTACTGACAGATGCGGAATATACACAAAGATTAAGGGAAAGAGCCGACATATTTGCCTTGGATCGTGATACACGACTAAGAAATATCGAACTGGTATCTTTGATTTTGGGTGTACTTTTTGGAATCTATCTCAGTACCCGGGAAATTGTTACTGTTCAATCTGATTTCTTCGAGAAAATTCCTGAAGAAAGAGTAGCGAAACTGGTTAAAGAAGAGATTTCTGCTACACTGGAAGAGAAGAAAAAGGAAGAGAAAAAACCGGAAGAAGAACTTAAGAAAGAGAAAAAATCGATCAAACCGAAAAAGAACCAGGGTTCCGGTGGAATGCAGGGCGGAGGTGGTGATCCAAGAGCCCGTGTTACCCACAAGGGAGTGCTTGGAATTATTTCCGGTCAGATCAAAGGAAAATCAGTAGCTTCTGCAGATATCTTTGGAAAAGGCGGATTCGCTACAGATATCGATGCTATTCTCTCTGGTGTTGGAGGTTTGAAATCAGGTGGTAGCGGAGGTGTTGGAAGAAAAGGAGTTGCAGGTATCGGTTATGGTGCCGGATATGGAAGCGGTTTTGGAGGAAGCGGAGCAGGTGGTATTGATGACCTGATTGGCGGACTCATGGGTGGTGATGGAGGAGGCGGGCTTGATCTTAAAAAGCGTGGTTCCTTGAAAATCACTTCTGCTGAATTCATGAAAGGTGCTGCTTTAACCGGTGGAAGAAGTAAAGCCAGTATTATGCGGGTTGTTATGCAGAATATTGCAGCTCTACGACATGCTTACAACAAGCGGCTCCGTGAAAAACCGGGTTTAAAAGGTAAAGTCACTGTAAAGTTTGCTATCGATGAATACGGAAAGGTGATTTTCTGCCAGGTGGTAGAATCCACAATGGGTGATGCTGATCTGGAAAGTGAAATCGCTGCAAAAATCCGTAGATGGATTTTTGAAAAGATAGATAAACCGGGTGATGTAACCGAAGTTGTTTATCCGTTTGTTTTCTCTCAATAATTGCTCAAGAACTCTTGCATTCCTCTAATGGGAATGTTATCATTTGTGGGAAAAGGACAAGGTAAAGGATGCGTCACCATGGAGATGCATCCTTTATTGATTCCAGAGCACTAAGAAACACTGCAATTGTTATGGCGCCTGAAAAGGCTATTACAGGGGAGGTTCGGATATGAATAAATCACTGATGTGGATGCTGGCAGCAGGGTGTGTGGCCGGTAGTTTTGCCACGGATGCGAGAATTGTCTCTATGGGGAGGCATGATGCTTTTTTTATGGATGAGGTGAGTATTTTCAGGAATCCGGCTAACATCAGTATTTACCCCAATATGGTTTATGGATCAATTGGGTATTATATGCCGGATAGTACACGTGACAACACAAATACTCAGTTCTCTGCGATGGGTAAAAGCAATAGAGATCCGGTTGATCCTTTTTGGGGTGCTACTGTTTCATATTGTGTTGACAATGGAACTGATGGAGCGAATCAGTACCCGATGATCTCTTTTGGTGCCATGTTTAACAGAAGAGATGAAATGATGGATTATTTCACCCCTGGGAATTCAAAATATCTGGGTGGAGAAAGTGACACCATACTTCAACCGTTGGGAAAAGTTGATCTTTTACTCGGTTATGTGATGAAAAACGGTGGTATGATTGGTATCGGAGCTTATGGGGCCTTGAATAAACAGGAAATAAATAGCAGGTTACTAAAAAGCGCTATTTACAGAGGAAATATAGGTGTCAACTGGCCGGTAGCCAAGTCAATGGACCTTGAGCTTTCAGTTGGTGGTGGTACCATTACTGCCTACGGTGCTGAGTATGGGAACACAGGACATTCCAACACCAAATATGCAGATAAGGATTATTTCGGAAGAATAGAAGGAAGGCTTTTCTCTGCATTACCAAACATCAATGGTGATTTTGTACCACATATCCGCGTTGATGTTCTTGAGCTGAGTCGCAATAAAGTTACTCAAGTAGATCTGGCTGCCGGAATAGGTTTTAATCTGAATATCGATAAAGGATTTTTCTGGAGTGGTCTGGAATTTCTATATGGAACAAAGGATTACAACGGTGAGCAATCAAATGAAAGTATTGGTGCAAAGATCAGTTTCGGTATAGAAAAAAATATCTGGACCGATTGGCTGGTTTTACGTACTGGCGGCCAGAAAAAAGTTTTATTCATCAAAGATGGTCCATCTAATTACAGGATGGAGGAAAACGCCTCTGATAATGGCTTAGATGATGATTTTCTGGGTATTGGATTTGGTTTGAATATCGATAACAGATTAAGGGTAGATTTCGTAGTTGCCGAGGATATTTTCTATACCTTAACCAATCTTGTCAGTGCTCCACAGCATCATCTGTTCAATAGAGTCAGTGCAACATACAGTTTCTAACATATTTAAAAAAGCGGAATTGAAAAATAATTCCGCTTTTTTCTTCCTGTAGCTTCCAGTTTCTTCAATTAATTTATAATTCAGACGGACAAATTTCGCTATCGAATTTGCTGAACAATCTCTGATGTTAAATCCAAAGGATTTTTGATCAGAGCTATCCGCGATTTGCCGAAAAAAACAGTTGGTATTTAAGTAGGAATACAGTTTAAAGTTTTATTCAGATGAATAGTCGCAGATGAGAGACACCTTTAAACACATATATAGTACCCCGGCCTTTTTGCTGGCGTTTATTTTCGGTGGTGCGATAATTGGTGAGAATGTTTCATTGTCACTGATTGTAAGTGCGTTGGGTTCTGATATAATAGGTAATCTATATCTGCTTAACGGTATTCTTCTCCTTGGATTGCCACTGATATTCTTCAGGTACATTGATAAGGTTGATCGTGGAAAGCTGCTGACAAATCTGCTCTCAAGCATAACTATTATACTTACATTGATACTTACAGTAATGTTAGTATCAGATGTTTTCAAAGTTAAATGGTTTACTTACGTTTTATCTTCGCTTTATCCTGTTTCCTATTTGTCTAAGACCATTCTTTTCCTGACTTTCTGGACATTTGCCAACGATATTTTCAATACCAGTGAATCCAAGAGTGCTTTTCCGGTGATTGCTGCATGGGGATTTGCTGGTGGATTAGCCGGAGCCTGTTTTGCCAGGATTTTACTAGAGATAGTTCCTGCAGAGATGGTTATAGCTTTATGGGCATTGGCTTACATGGTAGCTTACTATTTCTCCCGGAAGATGCGACACATTTTCAAGGATAAATTGATTCCCAAAGAGGATCTTCATGAAAACAGTACACCAGGGATAAAAGGTATAATTGGGAATGTCCTTGCTTTGAAACTGGTGCGGTTTATGGCCTTGTTATACTTTTTTATCTTTTTGGCCATTTTTAGCATCGATTATCTGTTTTGGCAGAAATGCCATCTCTGGTTCAGAACCTCAGGATCTATTGCCTCCTTTCAATTCTCTTTTTACCTGGTTCATGGTATCGTTACAATCATTGGGTTACGATTGTTGTTACCCTTTTTAATATCCAGAATCGGTTTTACCAGAATGCTATATCTTTTGCCTCTGATACTATTGATTGGTGGATTACTTTTGAGTGCACTAAGAGGTATTGCGAATCAGCAGATGTATTTTGGATGGTTTACTGGAGTTCAGTTTTTCCGCTATATTACCTTTGAAATCGCTTTTTCACCCATATATCAGATGTTTTTTGCTTCAATCGAGAAAGAAAGAAGGGGAAGGGCGAAAACATTTCTGGAAGGTTTTATCAAACCAGGGGCGATGATTACCAGCGGGCTGATACTGATAGCTTTAAAAAACCAACCGGTCATGATTTTAACCATGGTTGTCTTTTGCAGTGTTGTACTTATTATAATCGCATTTAAGATCAGACAGGTTTATGTCCAGTCTTTGATTCCGGGTACCAGAGAGCAGCTTCAACCTCAGAAAATCTACGCACGATTAAGCAATTATGGCGATGATAAGCGTTTAATGGAGATTATAGGAGAATACTCGAAATCCGATGATATAGACATGAGAATAATATCGATCAAATTACTGGCTGGCCTGGGTTCGAATCAGGCATTGGATCATATAATAAATATTTATAAAAAAGAGGATTCGGTACGGGTAAAGGAGAACATTGCCAGATCTCTGGAAAATTTTTATGGCTATTACAGCAGATCTTTTATAGAGAGTCTTTTAAAAGAGCCAAACCCCAGAATCAGGGCGAATGCTCTTTATTCATTAAACAGGATGTTCTGTCACTGGAAAATACACTTTAAACCCACTGTGCGTCTTCTGTTGTTTGATTCCAGCATTCGTGTTCAGATTGAAGCTGCCTGTTATTTATGGGAACTGGGCGATCAGCAGGAAAGAATAAATGTGAATCTTTTTCTGGAAAGCCTTCTGCATAGTACGAACGCTAACAGAAGAGCGGCAGGCATTTACCTTACCGGAATATTGCAGGTCCCAGGTTGGGAACAGATTCTACTCCAGAACCTAAAGTCTTCTCTGGTTCAGGTTTATACAAAGAGTGTAGAGATGCTTTTAAAATACGCGCCAACTGATACCAGAATTCACACTCTGAAAATTATTGAAGGTCTGGATCGTGAGCATATCTCTATCGCCGGAAAAGTGGTAGAAAATTCAGGGCTGCAGTTGTGGCCGGAACTGATCGAATTTTTATCTACTGTAAAAAACCGCCGTATGGTTTTTGAAATGGTTAAATGTCTCAGGACCATTGCAGATTCTGTACGGTCATCAGGGAAAACCTGGTTCATTAATAACAGCACCGCAGAAACTATTAAAAAATGGATTAACAGTGAACTGGAATCAGTGTACAAGGATGCGATTCAATTGTATAATCTTCAATCTAAGGATAAAACAATAGATCTTAAAATCCTTGAAGAAGCTCTGAGAGATAACATCATTCGCTTTTGTGAATGGGCTGTGAGTGCCATGGTTTTATTAGATAAAAAAGGGATTCTTACCTGGAATCACAATGATATTGATATAAGAGAGCAAGCACAGCGGCTGGATCTGATAGAAATAATCGAAAGTACCCCTTACCAGAAAATCGGTTCACTGGTTTTGCCTTTGTTAAAAAACGAATCATGGGAAACACTGGCTAAAATTGGTAAAAAACATTTCCGTTTTCATCAGAAGCATATAGAACCGGGATTAATTTATTTTCTTAAATCTGATAACAGATGGATATGTTTATGTACAATGTACACTTTATCAAAATCAGGATCAGCAACAGACAGCTCCATCAGGGAGATATTGAAAATGATTTCTACAGATCAGAATAAACTGGTAGCTGAAACAGCTACAGATCTGCTTGAGTCTGCGGATGAAGAGCAATGGAAAAAAATCAAAGC
>JAAYPC010000136.1 GCA_012519985.1 Fibrobacter sp. | reverse complement strand
TATGTGTTTAAACGGACGATGAAGGGTTTTTTCCCTTTCATAACCATGAAATCTGCAGCAATGCTGTCGAATGACGTGAGATAATATAGTCTTATTGAGTTGGAATCAATTTCGCCATTCTTATTTCGATATTTCTCAAGATAATCATCTTTTGTATTGAGATGAAACACCTGTCCATCAAAATCGTTTTCACCTTGACACTTTCTAACATCCAGTAGTTTTATACCACGATCATCGAAACGTGATTGCCAGAAGCAGTTAGTCTCTAAGTCCAAGGCGTTCTCAAATCTGAAATCTTTGCTGTAGGCTGTAATCCAATTATTTAAAGTATCGCCTTTTGTTTTTGAAACAGACACTTCTCTTACAATAACTGAATCAGGTTTGTAATTATAACGTTGAACTCTTCTGCTAGGATTAAAACGCTCAATAGTCATATTTCTGACAACACTATCTATCTTATCTGTTTTTTCCTGGTAAAAATATTCCCATAAATCACTTGTATGAGTGAGCTCTGAAACTTCCAACATCTTTTGAGTGACTTCTGGAAGACTGAGATTGTATTTTGAAATGAAATAGTCTGAAGTAAATCGCTTTTGAGCTTGTACAATAAATAATAAAGCGATGATCGTAATGAATATTTTCATTGTGATTCCTTTCCGAAATATTTCATGACAAGTTCTGTACCTGCGGAACGAAAAGATTCCTCATCGAAATCATAAATCAAATTGGTACCACACACCGTTGTTTCCTTGGTTTTACCATTAAGGAAATTCAGTTCTGATTTTTCTAGTAATGTTTCATTAGCTTCAATTAGGCCATTCAGTTTACCTTTGAAATTTGCTATACGGGTCTCAAGAGACTCTGACTTTTCTGTCCAAAGCATTTTAGTCCTTCTTGCCCATTCTTTTTGCAGATAATCGATAGAACGATATACATATCTGCTTTTCATCTCTTCAACCCAATTGTCGCGGGCTCGTCTCTGTGAGGCCCATAGATCACAGATTTCATCAATTGCAAGAAGCATCTCATCACTGGAATTCTGATATCGGATATCTGCGTTATGGTTTACACCAAACATATCGTAATCAGTAAGTAATTTATTGAAATGGCCGATTATTGAAGAGGTATTACTGAAAATGGATGTTTGTTCAGCAATTACTTTGTCTATTTCAAAATCCATCTCACGTAACATTGAAAAGAGTGTTCTTATATTCTCCACAACTTGCATATCAAACAACTGCACCCCTGGCAATTGGTTAAATCCAAGCAGCTTCTGAATATCATCCATCGCCTCAAGTATAACATCGTAAGCATCTTTTGACCCTTTTACCATGGCATTCAAAACACGGATATGTGCAAAAAATTCTGAAGCAGCATTAATATTTCCTAAGTCTTTAAGAAATTTTATATATGATGTAGCATTTGTAATCAATCCCGTCTCAATTCCCTTTATAGCTTTCTGAGTCATATCAATTATATAATTTCTGTTTTTATGCAAAATCGCAATACTATCCACATGCCCCTTGAGCGATCTGAAAGTTCCCACTGTATCAAACAATTTTCCAAAGAAAGTCCCGCATTTATTGAGTGATACTGCTGTTATCTTTTCCATCACTTCAGTAGTTGTAATAGAAGAAACCAGTTCACGATATCGGTATG
>JAAYPC010000135.1 GCA_012519985.1 Fibrobacter sp. | reverse complement strand
TGTTAAGGAGGTCGATAAATTTATCTTTATCGGCGGAATCACGGAAAAGGACCCGGGAATCTATGACTTCGGATGTAACATGGTGGATGACATCTGAAACACAGAGTCTTGGTTTTCTGGCCATTTTCTACCTCGATTTATATTTGTGGTGAAGGAAAAAGAGTTTAAAGGAAAAAGCCATCAAAATTCAGGCCAGGGCTGTTAATTTAATATTGGAGATTTGGCGGGGGGAGTAACTGTGTTGAAAAACATTCCTCCGTCCCCAAAAAGTGGAAGAAAATTCCGCATACCTCTTTTTCTTTATTGCATCTGCAGAATCTTATAACTTCAAAAAAATGTTTTGGGACTTAAGTTCAGCTATAAGTGAAAGATGGAAATAGTGTCTCACACACTTAAAAAACTTTTCCTGTATTTATCTTTATTAGAAGTCATTTACAGAAATTACTCAATTACTCAATTAATCCAATACAAGTTCTTTTACTCATTAATAACAAAAGTAAATCAAACATCAGAAAAGAACCGGAGGAAACTTTCTGCAATCTTTTCCCAGATATACTGAAGGAATAACCCCCGTTCTCCTAAAGATGGTTTAACGTTAAACAGGGAAATAAAGAAACCTGAGATCTAAGAAAAGTTCCAAACTTTCCTCCGTCCCCCTCTCAGCCAAGCCTCTTTCTCAAACCCAATGTCCCTATCAACACATCATCCTTGTCAACTCCTGCTCCAGAAGTAGTCAAATATCCACCTGAGACATAACCATTGGCTCCAGCAAAAAACAAAAGCCCCTGCAGTGGACCCAAATGAAGCTCCCGACCTCCACAAATCTTTATGGTTCGCCTGGGCATAACAAGTCGGAACAACGACACCGCTTTGAGAAACTCCAGTGGCGACTCAACTGGTGCATCAAGACGTGTCCCAGGAATGGCATTAAGAAAATTAAGCGGAACTGTGTCAATATCCAAATCCCTGATCTGTTGACAAAACTCCTTCCTCTCTTTCCAGGTTTCCCCCATTCCCAATATACCTCCGCAACAGACATGTAAACCTACTTTCTTCGCCCGCTTTACAGTTTCCACCCGCTCATCCCAGGTGTGCGTGGTTACAATTCTGTGAAAATAGGATCTGCTGGTTTCAATATTGTGATTGTAGCACACCACACCCGCATCCTTTAACATCTGAAACTCATTCTCATCAAGAATTCCCAGCGATGCATGCTTTTCTCCAGGACACTCCTTAAGTGTATTGCAGATATTGCGGATTTCATCGGTGGAAAGTCTGCGACCACTGGAAACTACACAGAATGGAAGATGATGCTGAAAAGCTTTATTTGCCTGAGCCTTGATCTCTTCTGATTTGGCTAGCTCACGAATCTGAACAGAAGCGTGGTTGTGTGCAGACTGTGAACAGAATGCGCAATCTTCACTGCAGTTTCCGGACTTGATATTCATCAGTGAGCAGGGGTCAACCGTTTCCTCAAAAAATCTGCGCCTCACCTGGTCTGCACAGGCAAATAAAACCGAAAGTTCATGTTCCGGCCAGGCTATGATCGTATCCATATCCGATTCATCGATTTTCTCGTTTATCGACTTTTCATAGAGTAATTGAGCCTTGCTAAAAATTGACATCTTGATTGTTCCTTTCGGGAAATATGCTGGTAATGATATTTTCAATTTTAAAGTCTTTATCACAAAAGAATGCATGTGGTCCACTTAACTGGTGCCATATCCCACCAAGCCGATTGCACAGAAATTTACCCGCCCCTGATGGAATTATTCGATCTTCACTGCCGTGCAAACAATGGATCTGGCAGCAAGTGTCAGGTAAAGTTGCTATGGAAAGCAAATCAGCATGAATAAGAAATTGAAGTCCGCATGTCAGCTCTTCAATGGAGTATTGGCTCCAGTCAAAGAGAATATCAGTAAAACCGCATTGATAATAGAATTGTTTCAATACCGGTTCTTTGTTTTCGTTTATGGATGTAATCATGTTTTGTACGATTTGCGGACGCATCCCATAACGGAAACTGTCTCTGCGGCAGAACGAAGGCGTAGCCGAAAGGAGAACCAGTTTTGAAATATTGACCAGATCGGCAATAGCTGCGGCTGCTATTGCACCTGTTGACCATCCGGCAAGAATCATACCCTCTGAACAATACGGAGAAAGCAAGTCCTTCAGTTTCTGTTTCCAGCAGTTAAGTAGCCACTGATCGTTGGCAATGGAAGGCAACAGATGATTGATGTCAATATAAACTGCCCGGTCACCAAAAATGGGCCTTAAAACAACAGGATCTACTGCCCATCCACCAATGACCAATATGGGATTTGTCATAAACTGGACTTCCATTTTTTAATTTGCTCAAGAATATAATGCTGTTTATCAGCGGTCAGGCCAAGAAAGATGGAAAATCTGAGACGTGCTGTTCCCTTTGGAACGGTAGGGGGGCGAATTGCAGGTACTATTATTCCGTTATTTCTGAGAAAAGCACTGAGGCTCAATGCTTTTTCTTCGCTTTCCATTAGACAGGGGACAATCTGTGTGGTGGAATCGAGCGTCGAAAAGCCAAGTTCATGCAGTCCTGTCCTGAAAGAATCTGCCATCGAAAGAAGCTGCTTTCCTGAAGCTGGATTGGCCCGGATAAAGCGAATAGCAGAAATATTGTGAGCTAAAACCGGATGTGGAAGAGCAGTCGAATAGATAAAACTTCTGCAGAAATTAATAAAGTAATCTCTGAATTCAGATTTGACTGCACAATAACCTCCCAGACCGGCAATTGATTTACTCAAAGTACCCATTCGTATATCGACAAAGTCACTGACTCCATCTTCTTCACATAGTCCATTGGCGCAGTTGCCGAATATTCCACTTGCGTGCGCCTCATCCACCATGATGAGACAGTTGTATTTTTTTGCCAGGGTGCAGATGTCTGCCAGGGGAGCCCGATCACCATCCATACTGAAAACTGTATCAGTAATGATCAGTTTCTCTTTGGAACAGGATGCTTTGAGCCGTTCTTCCAGCTCTTTCATGTCACAGTGACGGTATCGGTTGAGTTTCGCACCCGAAAGAATTATTCCATCGTATATTGATGCATGATTTAGCCTGTCGCAGAACACTTCGGTGTCTTTGGTGCATAATGCCTGAAGAATTCCCACGTTGGCAGCATATCCTGAGTTGAAAAGAAGAGCACATTCAGTTTGTTCCCAGGAAGCAATTTCCTGCTCCAGAACAGAGAAAAGAGGTGACTGTTCACTAACCAGCCGTGAAGCAAGGTTCCCATAATACTTTTGAGAGGTCAAAGCCCTGGCATTTTCCAGTACACTCGCATTGCAATGGAGTGAGAGATAGCTGTTAGTGGACAGATCGATAAAATTGTTATCGGTATATTGTGGAATAGAGCGCAATTGCATTGTAGCTTTTCGCTGCTCTATTGCCCTATGAATTCTATCGAAGATCGGAGAGTTCGTCATGAATTACTTCTTTGAATACACAGTGAGTAAGAAACAGCATATTTTTAATCTGCTCAGCGGTAATTATATATGGTGGCATAAAGTAAATAACATTGCCAAGAGGGCGGAGCAGAAGACCGAAATCAAGAGCTTTTTGAGCAATTTTAAATGGTATACGCAGTTCGGCAGGCAATTTTTCCTTTGTTTTACGGTCCTTCACCAGTTCGATAGCTCCGATCATGCCTATGGAGCGAATATCTCCCACAATTTCAAATTCCCGGAACTTCTCCAGCTCCTCTGCCATGATTTTGCTGGTTTTCTTTAGCGATGAGGGAATGTTATACTGTTTTAGTAATGTGAGGGCGGCACAGGCTGCGCTGGAGGCCAGTGGGTTTCCTGTAAACGTGTGTCCGTGATTGAGTATCCTCTCGGTGGTATAATCACCCCGGAATTCATCAAATACGGATTCTTTGACAACAGTCACAGCCATTGGCAGATAGCCACCGGTAAGACCTTTTGCCAGGCACATTATATCCGGTACTTCTCCGGCATTATCACAGGCAAACATGGTACCGGTCCTTCCAAACCCCATAGCGACCTCATCGGCAATTGTCAAAATATCATATTTCTTACAGATAGAGAAGATTCTGGAAAGCACTTTAGCCGGGTAGATTCGCATTCCGGCTGCACCCTGGACCATGGGTTCAAAAATGCATGCAGCAATATGATCATGACGAAGTTCCAGAATCTTTTCCAGTGAATCCATACAATCAGCATTACAGGATGAGGGATTCTGGTTGGCAGGGCAACGGTAGCAGTAAGGGGAATGGGCGAAATGATGTTTCTTGAAGCGGTCGTGGAAAAGGGAGTGGTATTGAGGAATCATTCCCACCGACATTGCTCCAAGAGTATCTCCGTGGTATCCACCGTCAAATGAGACAAATTCAGAACGGTTGCTTCCCCGAAGCGCATGGTATTGAAGAGCAATTTTAAGGGCGATTTCAACGGCAGTCGAACCATTATCAGAATAGAAAATTCTGCTTAACTCTTTTGGCAGCAGCTCTGCAAGCAGATGTGAAAGATTCAGAGCTGGTTCAGAGATCATCCCTGCCATCATCACATGTTCCAGGTTGTCCAGTTGATCACGCAAAGCGCCGGTTATCTGCGGATGATTGTGTCCGAAAATACTGACCCACCAGGAGCCGATACAATCTATATAAGAGCGTCCATCTTTATCAAAAATGTAAATACCGGATCCCTGTTTAATTACCAGTGGCGGATAATCCAGGGTATCTCTGTAATAGGTAAAAGGCATCCAGAGCCGGTCAAAAGAGAGAGCTGAGCTGTTTACAGAATTCATTAAATCTCCCCTGGCAAGTGTTTTCATGATCTACCTCCAGAAATGGAACAGGCCGGGTATGTTCCTGAATCATACGTATGTTCTCATAATATATGAAATCCTTCGGAACATTACGGCAGTTATTAAAGACTATTCCGGCGAGCGTCGCACCGGCATTGCGAAGTTCTTTTACAGAAAGAAATGTGTGGTTTAGGGTTCCCAGATGGGTTGAAGTTACAAGAATAACCGGTAGTTGCAGGTGTAAAATAAGATCAATGTTAAAAGCAGTTTCGCTGATAGGAGCAAGTATCCCGCCTGCACCTTCGACTATGGTAAGAGTATTCTCTTTTGAAATTTGTATCAGACAATTATATATATGGCTCAATGAGATGGACTGATTTGCCATTCTCGCTGCCAGATGGGGAGAGCAGGCAGGCTCGAATCGATAAGGTACATGCTGATCCAGTGTCCCGTTCATTATGGCTTTGCCTTCCATGACATACTTAAAATCAGGGGCAATCAGCAATCCGTTTTCATCTGCAAAACACCCTGTCTGTACCGGTTTCATATAGGTGACTTTTTGAGAATGAGAAAAACTGTCCGCAAGCTTTCTGGATATATAGGTTTTCCCTATGTCTGTATCTGTGCCGGCAATGAAAAAACCATTAATTTTCTGTTTGTTCATCTGTCTGTTCATCCTTTTCTGGCACTTCCAATCAGGGCCTGGTAACTGATGGGAACTCCACTGTCAGATTGGAAAGTCTCTTCGAATCTTTTACAGAAATCAAAAAGGGCTCTTCGTGACATGTGGTTACCGGAAACTGCAGTTCCTCCGATTGCACTGAGACTTTTCAGAAGTTTGAAAGCGGTGGGGAAATATAATGTACTTGCAAACATATCTGTTTTCAGAATGGTAAAACCGGCTTTTTTCAGAAGATCGCAGAGATTTTTCTGGTCCGGAAGAAAAACCGGAATGGGAAGAGCCAATTCTTTTTTGATGAAATTAAGTTCAGCGAAAGAACCTTCAGTAAAGGTGGCAAACAGAAGTATTCCTTTATTTTTAAGGAGTTCTGAGATGCTTTTTAATACAGTGAAGGGTGAACTGAACCACTGAAGAACCGAGGTCAGGATTGCTCCATCAAGGCTGTTGTTTTTTAAAGGAAAATATTCTATGTCTGCAGAGAGAGGAAAAGTATTCGAAAGCCCTTTGGATTTAAGGACACGAAGTGATTCAAAGGCAATATCTATTCCCAGAACCTGGCTGCGAATCCCTTTTTGTCTGAAAAACTCTACTGCCATACCAGTGCCACAGCCCAGATCTGCCCAAATTTTTTCGGGCGAATCTTCAATAAGCTGGAAATCCAGTCTGGATAACAACTCTTTTTGAATAAAGGCATTAGCATCATAATGGCGGGCTTTTAAGCCAAAAGCACGGGCGATCCGCGTTTTGGCAGGAGTCGAAACTTTAAATTGAGGCTCACTCACGTACTAATTTCTCCACATTCCTAAAAACTCCATAAAATACTTCCTTTGAGTTCGAAAGACCATCATTATTATTAATCCACTGCAGAATCTGGCTGCCTGGGAGAAGGAAAAATTAGCCAGTCAAAGCTTAAAGTGCTTCCTTAATTTTTATTTGCTATTTTTGAGTGGGTGCTAATATTTTGAGTGAATTCAAGTTTGACCAAACAGCAGTGGGATAGCAACTGGATACTAGTAATAAGCAGTTGTTATTTATGCAGTTAAATCAAATCCCTGATCAAAAGTGCAAATTGAGTGATCTCCATTGCAGCTAAGAATACTACCTGGCGGGGATAAGTGGGGAATTAATGAAGAAAACATTTATAATATCGTCATTTTTAATCACTTTTAATGTAGCTGGCATTCTATCTTCATCCGGAGTACCTGGTCAACAGGACCTTGATTCTGCTCTGTATTTTCTGGTGCATCAGAATTATAAAGACGCTCACAGCTATTTGCAGAAATATTCCAGTGAGAATCCAACAGACAACGAAGCAATTTATCTGTCTTTTGTAATAGACCAGACTCGCATTCTTGACTATGAATCTTTTTATACCGAAAGCGAGGCTTTTGTTTCTACTGCCGAGAGCCTTAAGACAGTATTTGAGAAACGGCTTGTCAGCTTAAAGGGTAAGGATTCTATCGAGTGTTTATTGTACATTGCTAATATTACAGGAGGGGTAAGTATAATTCTTTCCAAGACAGGTAACTGGCTTGAAGCAGCCAGAAATGCCATCGGTTCGATATCAATTTTAAAAAAGGTAAAGAAACTGGACCCGGACTGTTATGAAGCTAATCTGGGGATTGGAGTGTTTAATTATTATCTGAGCAGCAGTTTCAAGTGGTTGCCTTTTGTTCATGGTAAAGAGAAGGAAGGGATCAGGCTGGTTGAAACAGCTCTTAATTCCAGATTTCCATATAATTATGCTGCCAAAAGCTCGCTTTGCTGGATCCTTATAGAGCAGCAGAATTTCAGAAAAGCGGATTCTTTGGCCAGATCAGTTCTTGATGAGTTGCCTGATAATACTATTTTTCTACGGATCAGTGCCTATATTTCATTATGGAGCGGTAAATATAATGCAGCCAGAGAGCATGCATTGCGGATATTAAAATCTGCTGAAGGGCGAGAACCGTGTAACTGGTCCAATCTGGTAACCGCTTATCATGTGATAGTAAGCAGTTATATAGAACAGAAAAACACCAGAGATGCATATCTGGCAGCAGAGGAGTTTATGGCAAAGCAAATACCTCAGCAATATGCTGATTTACCACACATTAAAAAGAATATCAAAATAATTGCAGATGTTCAGAAGAAATATTATCAATAAATAATCCGGGCATATAATAATGCATTTACGAACCATTTTAATGGCTGCTTTACTGATTTGCTCTGCTTCTTACAGCGATTATGCTCCGAATATACCGCTTAATGTTGATGTAAATCAGCTTGTTTATCGCCTGGCATCCCGTTACGGTCTGAAGATTCCAGAGAACCAGTTCTTCCAACCTCTAAATTATGCTGTCCTGAGAGAGTTCCTGGATACTGTGAGTATGGTGCATGGGGATAAACTCTCATTAACCGAACGATTTCTTATAGAAAAATATACCAGAAGAACTGATCCGGGGCAGGGGAGAATGCGGTGGTCAAGCAGATCCCGTGATGTAAATGTAAAACTTCATCTCAAACTGCTTGGTGATATTCAATCCTCTTTCAATGACAATTCGTCAATCGGGTTTAAAGGAATCATGAGCCCTTCATTATTTGCCAATACAGGTAAATTTTCTTATTACTCCGGGATTGATGTATGGACAGAGTACCAGTCCGACACCCTTTTCAAGGTCAGCAGCTATCAGCCCTATGATGGTATCCCTTATAATTTATTCGGCAGAAATGTGGCGCACTCTCATGTTCGTTCCTCTGATATTCCTTTTGGTGGTCTTATTTATAAGAATGATCCGTTTCTGGTGGAAACTGCAATTGATTATCTGAGAATCGGACCGGCAGTTTATTATCCGGTAACTCTTTCCGGAACAGCTCCTCCTGTTAATTATCTGAAAGGAAGCATTGATTTTGGCATTTTCAACTACACTCATCTGGCAGGTTTGTTAAAGGCTCAGAAAGACAGAACGAAATACATATATGTACACAGGATTAATGCCTCTTTTCTCCATTCCCGCCTGAACTTTGGTATTAATGAGGTGATTATCACAGGAAGCAGCATTCTGGAACCACAGGAAAACGACAGCAACAGAGTTATCCACAGTCAGGAGCGCCAATGGGAATGGGCATACCTCATTCCACTTGTGCCGTTTAAATTTGTGGAACATTACACTGGAGACCGGGATAATGCTGCACTCTCTTTTGATGTCAACCTCATCTATCCTCAAAATTTCCGGTGGTATCTGGAATTTTTCATGGATGATATTCTTTCGCCGCTGAAGATATTTACCGATGATTGGGGCAACAAATGGGCCGCGACACTGGGAATGCAGTACTTTGGTTCCCTGTTCGGACGAGATTTTACTGTTAATGCCGAATATTCACATGTAGAGCCATGGGTTTATACTCATTTTTACGGTGGAAGTCATCGCTACAGCCATTTTGATCGGTGTCTGGGTTCACCTATGGGGCCAAACTCTCAGGTGATAATCTTGGATCTCTTTTCTCAGATTAATAATTTTAATGAAGTCGGCATCGGTTTTAGTTGTCTGGCCAAAAATGCGGATGTAAGAGGCGGGAAATTGACCGATGTGTTTCAGGATGAGAACCAGGTTGAAGAAGGTCAATTTTTCGACAAAACTACAAAAAGGTTTTTAGGTCCCGGGACAGTCTGGCAACTCAGGCCCACTCTGAGTTGGAATTTTAATCCATTTGGAATTTTCAGTATCAAAGCCAGATTCGAGATAGATCTGCGGGATAAGGCTCGTACTTCCAATCTTTCTGTCTGGGGAGGATTGTCATTCTAATCTGCTGGGAGGTCTTTCAATGATTTTTACGATAGCTCCTGCAGGGGGCAGGTTTGTTTTCCTCATCTATACACTCTTTTTTCTGCTTCTGATGGTTCAATGTGAGCGTCAACATATTCTCACCGAAGATCCGAATTGTATCAGTTTTGATCCCAATTCAATGAGGCCCCAAGGCATTGTAGATAAAAAGTATGTGGATACCGTACATTTGTCACCCTGTTTCTCTTATGAAAAGATTGTGATTTCACCGTTAAATAACGATATCAACATGCAAGTAACAGTCGACAGTATATTTGCCTGGATCCCCAGGTTATCGGATACCGGACTGGTTACAATTCAATGCGAGATAATTGTAGGTGACAAAATAGTGGATACGATTTCCTGGGACATTTCGGTTGTATACTGGCCTGAAGAATGTGCTCCTTACACTCACAAAGATGATGCAATTGTCATGGATGCATCGATGTTGCCCTCCGGCTATTTTATCTATAGCCGTTATTCCGAGACAGGTATCTATCGTTCAGAAATTCAGCATTTCGAACCTCATCTGATACCCAATACCAGCGCAGATCTTCCGGGAAACCTCTCCATATCTGACGATGGAAAATGGATTTGCTATGTTGATAGATCCAGAAAACGGATTTGTCTTGTAACCATCAACGGCTGCAACAAAACAATTGTTCCGGTTTCCGATGTCGATTCAGGATATCCGATGATTGCCGGCTTTTACCGGGGAAGCCCCTATGCGAGCGAAAATGTGACTGAAATCTATTATCTGGCAAGTCCCAGGATATTAAAGAGTGTTAGAGTCGATCTTTCCAAAGATGTACCTGTCTTTTCCAATGATAGAATATTGGCCGATCTTCAGGAGAGTTACTGTTTTAGAAATGCCGATTTTATGCAATTATCAGTGGTGAAAGATCAGGTCTTCGGTGAAATAAATCCGGTCGTTGGCTCAAATGTTTATTACAGGACAGGATACCTGACTATACCCGATGGCGGTCGGGGAATCGGTGGTCCAAAGGATGTCTACAAATGGAAAGATGATTTTCCGATGCTGACAGAGGGTTGTGGACACACCCAATCACATGATGGA
Source organism: Fibrobacter sp. (assembly GCA_012519985.1). Taxonomy (GTDB): domain Bacteria; phylum Fibrobacterota; class Chitinivibrionia; order Chitinivibrionales; family Chitinispirillaceae; genus JAAYPC01. Next base: position 5,649 of record JAAYPC010000135.1, on the reverse strand, counting down.
AAATACTGCCTGGCTAATCCTGGTGGAGTTAATGGAAATCCAAAATGCGTACCCCACACTCACAATGGTTTTTATATTACTGAATTTCGCAGAATCACAGATACTCCCATTAATTTTTTCACCGATCATATCGACAGATACGGGGTCAGCATCAACTGGTGTCCTCCTCAATACCAGGAATGGCCAAGAAAAGATGTCGACTTCTGGGGATGGTATTTTTCAAACGACAATGATTATGTAATCGGCCGTCAAATGGGGTACCTTAATGAAAACGGAGTCTGGATGATTGATTGGAGAAACAACATCTGGTATCGGCTCACTCCGGTGGAAAGGAACATACTTACACAACAGCCGGCAGTTTATTTCTATACAAATAATCAGGGCACGCCTGTGGGTGAACCATGTGAAGAGGATACATCAGAAAAACCGTTGCCTTATGATCCTACTATCGATGAGTTCAATCCAAACTACAAAATACTCTATCCAAATGGAGGAGAAGCATTTGTGGTAGGGCAACAGTGTACAGTTAAAGTAACTACTATCAGAAGTGGCAACGCAATGTTGAATATCACATTTAACGACGGTTTGAACTGGAGTTTGTTACCAGGGCTCGACCGCTCTATCAACCCTGCAATTGACACTCAGATCGTTTTTACCATTCCGGACTCGGTTTCTGTCGGCAGAGGTAAAAAGATTTCCACAGTCTCAGATAATTGTTGGATAGAGATATTAGACTATGGAAACTCCAATTTTAAGGACCTTACGGATGGGCCGTTTAGTATAAAGAAAAAATGAATGATCTTTCCTGGAATGTAAATAATTGAGCAGTTTACACCAGGTTATTCTGGTCTGATAGTATGATGAATTAAATAGGTTCACACAGTAGTGGCCGGTTAAGTAAACAAAAGAGTACTATATAAGTATGCAAATAAATTCCAAATCACAAGCTCCAGATCCTAAAAAAGAAAAGAACAGCAATGGAGATCTCTATCCTGTTTCGAATTTTTAATATGTCATAGATCCCCCGGCTTATGGTCGTGTTTTTTACACAAAGAATCGAAGCCCACCGTTACTTCGCGCAGGCGGGCTGTTTCTGTTTAGAACTTGGAAATTGTGATTTGGATTTTGTTTGGAATTTGAGAATTGTGATTTGGTGCTTTCCAGTCTGAAATTCTAAATCTCAAGCTGTTTTTCAGTAATCTTTTGTTAAATTAACCGGACATTACTGAAATTCACAATATATTTTCAGGGTGAACGTAAAACTGGGATTGTTCAGGAATTAAAAAATCCAACTCCAGAAAGGTGTTTGCAGAGTGAACTCCGAAATATCGTCAATAGTTAAAGAAAATGTGCGGTATTCAAACGACTGGTGGTCTGTAACTACTAAATTCACCTCTTTTTTCTCTTATACAGAAAGATTCCATACCACTACCGCGATGAATCTTTTAGAAAAGATGAATCTGGAAGGCAGTTTTCTGGATGTCGGATTCGGTTCGGGCCTGCTTATTAAAAAGCTTATGCGCAGAAAACTTACCGTGGTAGGGCTGGACATCTCTTTGTCAAACATAAAATGCTTCAGAAAAAACCTCAGAAAAAACCAACCAGTTTACACTTTACCCATAGATCCCTTTCATTCGGAACTGGCTTTGAAAGGAGACAGTGTTGATGGAATTGTCTGCAGCCATGTTCTGGAGCATGTTCCTGATGATTCGGTTCTGATTAAAGAGATGCACAGGGTGTTGCGTCCTGGTGGTATAGCGGTGATTTTAGTTCCAATCAATGAAGAAGATATCGATGTCCCTACTCATGTACGTAAATACACAAAAGAAAAGATTGTACAGAAGCTCAGTCCATATTTTGAGATCCTGGAGAGTGGAAGCAATGATATTTTATCACACTACGTGAGTTTTTTCGGAGTTCGTAAGACTTTTATCAGCACAATCATCAAGAGATCACTGATTTTTATTTTTAGTTTTTTACCATCAAAACTGGCAGTTGCGATTGACCGGTTTCTTATAGATAACCTGCGGATAAAGAAGAGGACATCTCAGGTCTATATACTTGCCCGGAAAATAAGCAGGGATTCCTGCAACACTGACAGATCCGGAGTATAACCTGTTATTCCTGGCACTGTCCATGAGAGCCCAAGGCTGTCTGACTGCTTTGTGAATTATCCCCGAAGTAGTATATTTAAGATTCATTACAACCCTGAACTCAGAAATTTTCAAAGAATAGTGTTCTATGAGCAGCACAGTAAACCTGTTAAACATAATATACGATGACATCCCAAACCCCTGGCTTGGCGGGGGAGGTGCAATACGTGCACTTGAAATTTACAAAAGGTTTCCACCTGATTTCAGCGTAACCCTTCTTACAGGCTCATATCCAGGAGCCAGACCCGTTGAACAGATTCACAATGTCAAATACATCAGGCTAGGTCTACCCTGGTCTTATACCATAAGCAGGATTACTTTTGCACTTTGTGTCCCGTTTTTTCTGTTGCGGCATAAATACCACCTGATAATTGAAGATTACTCAGCCTTCTCTCCCTGTTTTTCTTTCTTTTATACCAAAAGGCCGGTAATCGGTTCATTTCAGAATCTCCATTCTCAAAAGTCGGCAAAGGGAAAAGGAGTTCTCAAAGGGTTGTTTGCACAGATATTTGACTCCATTGCTCTTCGCTTTTTTCGATATTATACTGCAGTCTCTCCCAATCTTGTCTCCATGATTTCAAAGCGAGCGGCACATAACGAACATATAAAACTGATAGGTGTAGGAGTAAATGATAAGCTGTTCAGTGTAGAAAAAGCACCAACCCAGGCACAGGATTATATCCTTTATATTGGAAGAATGGAGATTTACCAGAAAGGGCTTGATACGCTGCTAAACGCGTATGCATCACTTAAAAATCGCCCCAAACTGGTTATTGCAGGTAACGGTTTCGATTTTCAAAAGGTAAAAAATCTGGTTGCGGAATTGAATCTGGAAAATGTTGAATTTACAGGTCGATATTCGCTGGAACAGGAAATTGAACTGCTTAAAAATGCAATATGTGCAGTCATGCCCTCCCGTTTTGAAGGATTCCCTATGGTGGCTCTGGAAATTATGGCATCAGCTACAGCTCTGATTGGTACAAAAATCCCCGGAACTTCCGAAATGGTTCAGGATAACGGTCTTCTTGTTCAGCCTGAAAATGTGCAGGAGTTGGCGGGTGCATTGGAGAGAATTATCGGGGATAAATCTCTCAGGGAAGAACTGGGCAGAAAGGGAAGAGAACGGGCCAGAGAATTTACATGGGATCGAATTTCATCGGAATGGCTTGACTACGCAAAGTATGTGCTTTCTGTAGACTCCAGGACAAACGATCCTTCGGGAAATTAACCCAGGTTGTTCATTAGACTGGAACTTAATTTAAGCCCAACCAGGTAAACCTGTTGGTTGCTCCGGTAAGCCCTTGTTGACAGTCACTTCAACGAATCATCGCTCCGTGTTACTTTGACGAGCCATCGTTGACAATCACTTTGACGTTTCTTTGTTTTTTTTTACAGCTTTTTTGCGTGGTGGCCGTATATAAAACTGAGATGCCAGACTTTTATCTTCATGGAAGATGTATCGTGCCCATGTAAGCAATTCATCTATCAAATTTTTAGTTAAACAGAAAGCTTTGTTGCGGCGGATCCGTTCAGGAGAGTTACTCTTATCAAGTGTAGCTAATGGCAGAAGCTCGTCCATTTCACGTGAGAGTTGTGCTGCCCTGTCGAAATTGGACTTGTCATACCCGATTACATCGAAGAGTTTCTGGTGTTTACGGCCGAAAACTGCGTAATCATTAAGATCCTGGATCATATCAGAATTTGAAGCACCTTCATTATATATGGAGTAAACAAATCTCAGCAGCTCATCATCCTTTCTGCAGGCATAGACTCCAGCTTCCTTTATATCATATAACAGATATTCAGCTTCCTCTTTCTTGGCATTCCAGGCCTTCTGGTTTGCTGATGATGAAAAAAACTGTTACTGATGTTCTTGAAAGAAGCTCTCTGCACGCACCAACCAATCTTTTTACTTTTACGATACTGTCAAGTTGGGTATTGATATCCGGTTTTTCCTCTTTATATACCAGTAACCGGCTGCAATTCAGTTGTACTTCCTGCAGATAATGAATGTGTGGCATTCCGATACTAAAAAGATTGTTTTCGTCAAATGAATCAATTTCCGGGCCGACTGCTAAAAGATCCTCTTTGTAGCTTCCCATGAAGACTCCTTTTGTATGTGATGAAAACAGAACTTTTTCGAAACGCTATCATCCCATTTTTAGCAAATTAATCGGAGGAAAAACAGGTACTTAATGTATATAGGTTTTCGCTTTCCTCCGTCCCCAAATGATACCGGAAAAATTGCCTAAAATCGTTAAAATCAGCCTCTTTTTATATATTATCACTATTACGAGCTTACGCTCTAATATTTATCATTGTGAAATCACCCCATGGAACCCCCTTAACAGGGGGCGCTTCCAGCGGGGGATTCTTTTAACAAACACCTGCGAATCTATGAATTTCTACACCTCACATATACTCTGATTGCCAATATTTTACTAAATCTGTGAGATGGAAGCGTTTTCGAAAAAAGAAACTTTATTATCTGATTACTGCTTATCGAGTACTGTAATATAGAGAAATATCTTTAAAATCCAGTAAAAACTGGAACAAAAACCAAAAGAACCAATCAGAAGCGAACAAAAAGGAATATACTTTTTTAAATATCCGGATGAACTTTAACTATTGTGAATATATATTTATTCGAAAATAGGTGTCAAATTAATATTTTAATTCTTTTAGCATAATTTTCCGCCGAACGCAACGATCAATCTATTCTTATTCATTACTGAAAGGAATATGACGTTATGAAAAATAAAAAAAGACCTAAAATAAGCATCGCCAAAATCGTGCAGCATGCCAATGATATCGCAGTGAGCTGCGAACTTGATCGGCTTGAGCTTCAGGAAGCCGGGCTTAAATGGGAAGATGTATTAATGTTGGTGAAGCTTTCAAGAGAGTACAGTGAAGCGGATTCTTTCTACCAGGTTAAAAAGGAAAAACTCGTTAAAGCTACCAAAAGTCTTAAAAAGTTTGTCAGGAAATGCAGCAAACTTCGAAGCAAACTCCGGGAAAAAATTAACAATATCTTTAAAAACATAAGTCCTGACATTTTGGTGCCTTCTCTATATAAAAAGACCTCACGTCTGGAAATCGCTCAGGATCTGCTTGATCTTGAGATGATTTGCAGAAACAATCGTGATGAATTTGAGAAGGAAAATTTTGATTTCTCTCTTGCAGAAGAAGCTGCACGGGCATCCAGGGAACTGTCCGAAACTATTGTAAAGCTGGAACTTCAACGATCATCCGTAAATAATAAAGAGAAAGCTGTACGTGACACCCTCTACTTTCAACTCTACGAGCTTACCAAAAAAGTTCGCAGTTTCTGCCATAGTTACTTCAGTGATGATCCTTGCCGCAGGAAATTATACCTGCAGGTTAAATAGCGTTTTTACAAACACTTCCTTTATCCTGTTTTTCATATAACGCATTATAAGTCATTATTCGACTCCTTATTTTCATCTAATTAAGGGAGTTTTATATGCGGGCAGAT
>JAAYPC010000134.1 GCA_012519985.1 Fibrobacter sp. | reverse complement strand
CTATTTACAGTAGGCGTTACGGATTACGGGTATTCCTATTTACAGTAGGCGTTTAAAGGAAGCTTTTTTCTAGGGAATGAATCAAATGGCTAAACAATAGAGAGATCAATGGAAGATTATCGGGTAAAATACTTAATCAAACACTACCTGCTCATAATCTCATTTTCTTTAAAAATTACCTGAAAAGTCACAGAAATAAATAGATTTTTCACCACAAAGCCAATTAGATACTAAAAAACTCAAATTTCCTTAAAAAAAGTCTTGCCAAACTTGTAGTAAATCAAATATCTTAATGAAAAGACTTCCCGTTTGCAATGTCCTGATTGTTTTTGTTACTTGTTTTATTGTTCCTTGTTTCTGTTACTTGTTCCTTGTTACTTTCTCTAAAAGCTCCCGGTCTCTTTTTCAGTAACAACTGAAAAAGTATCAGGTTGCAAAAAGTTCGGTCCTTCTTGTACAGGATTATGCACGGGTTTTTACTAACACCTGAAATCTGTCTAAAGGAGGTTTACCATGACAGATGTCCCTATCAGACCTATTGAAGTAACGCCTCAACAGAGGGCGTATTACGAGAAGTTACTTCCACGAATTTCTGCCATAACTGATTATGTTGTACCAAAAATCCCTCCCGAAGAGATTGTGGGTGAGGCAAACCGGGTAAACGCACTTATCAAAGAAGACCGGACAAAGCTTGAACGTTCGGGAATTGAACTTCACTATCTGGACAGCTTTGAAGAACGCGCTGGTGCAATGAGCTGGGCTGCAGCAGATCTGGTGACCTACATAAACATGGAGTCAACTGCTAAAAAAGAGTGGGATGCTTTGCAACCAGAAGCAGATGTGGTAAGGAGAAAATTACTGAAAACACTCAAAAGGGCATTCAGAAAGAACAAAGAGCTGTCCGATGCTGTAGAAAGAATAAAGGATGGAAAAGGTAATCTTGATCAGGTTCTTGATTTCCTTTCTATGAGTAAATTGGCGCAGGAAAATAAGGAGATGCTTGAGAAGGTCTTTGCAGATCTGTCTCTTATAGAACGCTCTTCAGAACTTCATGCGAAACTCTCGGATATCCTTTCTCGCATGGTAACCGATCCAAAGAAATTGGATCAGGCCAAAGTTATCTTTTACAAGGCCTGGACCTATCTCAATGAAGCACTAAAAGAGGTATATGAAGCGGGGCAGTACGTATTTGATGAAGATGACCCGAGGCATGGTTTCTACTACAGCGACTACTACGTGCGGCTTGGGAAAGCCGGTGCCAAAGCGAAACGAAATCAAAATTCAGCAAATGAAGCTCTTGAGAATAGTAAAAAAGATACAGAGGTGGTTGGTGCATGATACCCATTAGCCATGGGAACTCCTTGAAAAGCCGGGTTAAACCATGACCCGGTTTTTTGCTATTATTTCAGGGTAATTTAATTCTTGCACTACCAATTCCACTACCAGCTTAAATCACTGTCCAACATACGTTCGTTGGAAAACTGGTAAGCTGATATGGTAATTGGTAAGCTGAAATGATTTATTTTCTAAGCTGAAATGAAAATTCGCTAAGCTAAAATGAAATTTTTCTAAGCTGAAATATTTTTTTCTAAGCTTAAATATCTTTTTTTCAAAGCTTAAATGCTTTTTTTCAAAGCTTAAATGCTTTTTTCCAAAGCTTAAAATGCTTTTTTCAAAGCTTAAATGAATATTCGTTAAGCTTAAATCGTAAATCGCTAAGCTGCAACTGGAAACCCTACCCTGAACCTGGAAATCCTAAACTGAGGTAGTGCCAATTCTCCGTTTAGAAATATTTTCAGATTTCTTCTGATTAAATATTGTTTTGATATTATTTCCTATTTTTTTCTTATTTGATATTATAGCGTTATTTTTTGCCATATACCTGAGCAGTTATAAAAATAAAGGTTTATTCGTGTTTGTATGTTTCAATAAGAATATGGAATTACGAAAAAAAGAAACGCCATTTCTGTCATTGGGAAAAAATGTAGTACTCTGTCTGATTTTTCTGCAAAAAAAATGGAATATGGTGTGTAAGCTTATTATATTGATATATGGAGCTTACTTGCAGAAAAAACGACAGTCAAAGGTAATCATGTATGAATACAACCCGTCATTATCTTGAAGCGACTCAAAGAAAAGCAAAAAGTAAAAAACCGGAAATTGTGTCTTATGGAAATAACAAACCTCACCTTTATAAGAAGATATTTTCTTCCATCGGTGAAATTGAAACTTACTACAAACTCAAAAGAAAAGGATACCTGAAAGGAATAATGAGGCTGCAATTACCGGATCTATGTGTGAAATTGCACCATAGAATCAAAGAACATCCAAAACACCTGGAAATTGCCAAAACAATTGAGAAGATATTTGTGATGAATATTTTCGAAAGCAAAAACTTCAAAATACCAATTTCATTAAATGCATTTTTTACCACATTTATGCCTCTTTTCCAAATTGCCAGGTCACAATCGGAACAGAATCAGGAGTGGTTAAAAAGATTTTTTGATAAGATAAAACAAATATTCGATGAAGATATTGAGACGGTCTTTATCTGTCTTCTTATTCTGGTTGATACCTGGGTAGTTTCTACATCAGACTTCAGGACCACTATTATCTGTTTCGAGATCGATATAGGTTATGATACCGAAAGGAAATCGTTTTTTCGAATTAATCTGAATGCAGAACGTGCTCAGGTAAAGGAATTTACCATTGCAAACAATAACAGGAAAGCGTTCAGGGTAGGCTACTGCAATGGATTATCCGGTCTGGTGTGGCCAAACATTACATTAAACGGGAAGGAATATCCGGTATTTATTCAGAGCCATGCAATTGACGCTTTGGAGAAAAGGATAGATTGCTTTGATATTCATCTATCCATGGATTTTATAGCAAAAGCAATAGAGAAAAATGATATGGTAAATTTCTCAGGGTCACATTTACTTGGCTATTATTGGCATGGTATTAAACTTGGCTACCTAGTCTGTTGCTTTGTGTCAGGATGCTTGCTAATCAAAACATTTCTGTTTATAACGATGGATGGCACTCCTGAGGGAGAAAAGATCAACGAAAAATTTGGTCTGGAGAAAAACGGGAAAAGGTACCTGGATATTGATAAATTGAGTTCCTTTTTATATACCGATCTTGATAGCGATGCAAGAATAAAAGAAATCTTCAGTGAACTTGGAATAGGACAATTGTTTGAGATAACAAAAAATGGTGCTTTTCCGGAAAGGAAACCGCGGGCAGAAGAGTTGAAAAAGATTCTTTGTCTTTTGGAATAGAATGGAATTTGTTTGGAATTTAATACTTGAGATTTGTTGCTTTGTGGTCTGAAATTCCAAATCACAAGTTGCGTTTTGCAGCCATATTTTGTTGGTGGTTAAAAGACTGATTCCGGGTATGCAGAATGTTGAAGTAAATGAAACCCTTGAACCTCTATGAATTACCGGTCAACGGCTTATCCTTATGTTCCTTGAAGTTAATCAGAAATGATTTGTCCAACTGTTCCAATTCCTGGTAATATCCTCCAAATCCTGCAGAAAGGAATTTTTCTCTGATAAGAAAGTAGCTTTCAGCAGAAAGGGTATTTCTTAGCGGTTCAAATTGATCCGCATTATAAAGAGGTCGGTACTGGGCCATGAGACTTATAGAGATATCTTCAGGATCAAAAGTTGAACTCAGAAATTTACAGATTGAGATGCTGGATTCCAGGTTGCCTGGAAGCACCAGATGGCGTATGCAAAGGCCTCTCCATGCTATTTCATTGTGATCCAGGCGTAATGGTCCTGTCTGACGAAACATCTCCCGGATAGCATCTCTATTGATTTGCACATAATCAGGAGCAGATGAATATTCTGTTGCCGGTTTTTCTATTCCATATTTCATATCCGGAAGATAGATATCAACAATTCCAGAGAGCAGTGAAATGGTGGAGCAGAGCTCATAACCCCCACAATTATAAACGATAGGAATATTAAGGCCTTTTTTGGCAGCAAGCCTTAGTGCCTTGAGGATCCAGGGAAGAAAATGAGTAGCGGTCACCAGATTTATGTTATGACATCCAAGCTCCTGAAGATGAAGCATTTTGTCGGCTAACTCCTCAACCGAGTAAGGCTTTCCTTCATGCTCATGGGAGATCTGATAATTCTGACAGAAGCAGCATTTTAGTGTGCAATAGGAAAAGAAAACCGTTCCGGAACCATTTTTGCCGGAAATCGGGGGCTCTTCTCCATGATGAGGGAAAATGCTGGAAATGATCATTTCTGCGGGTGCTGCACAAAATCCTTTTTCTCCAATAAGCCGATTTACCCGGCATCGTCTGGGGCAGAGCTGGCAACTTGAGGCAATAGCCTCTGCTTCAGAAATACGCTCATTCCATTCATCTTCAGATAAATAGGTATAAGAAGCTGATCGCATTAATCTTTCCCTTTAAAAGAAAACAGTTTTTAGTCCTTAAAGATAGCCTTTCTGCGGGTTAAAAAACAAAAAATATCTGTTACTGGTCAGGGTTTTATTTAGGGAAAGAATATCGAATAACGAATATCGAAGTGGAAGAGAGCCGGAGCACGGAGTGACTAACTAAAAACAATAACATGAAAGCAAGAAAAGACGGAAACTACCAAGGATTTGATGGTTAAAAACAGGACCATTTGAATTTTAATCTCTGAACCCGGGAACCCTGAACCATAGTTTCTGTTTTAAAAGAATAGTTTTTGTTACTACTCGGGTGTTGAAACCTAAACCAGATAAGCCTATTTAGCAGTTTTAACCTTTCCGGTTCTTAGTTTAGATATTTCTATCAGATTACTTCTGATTAGATATTGTTTTGATATTAATTCCTATTTTTTTCGATTTGATATTGAAACGTTATTTTTTGCCATTAGATACCTGAGTAGTAACTAGGATTTTTTACTATATTTAGAAACTTTCAATCTGGCTTTGCCCGTAACGGGCTAAAGCGGGTAAACTGAAGCGGTACTTTTTAATCTGCTTCGACAGACCGCTGAGAGGTAGTCTTAAGCGGAGCAGGTATAATTTTTTTTCTCAAGGAGCATTATATAAAATGAAGAAACGGCCTGTATGTCTGATAATTCGTGACGGATGGGGTAAAGGTAAAGAAGAGGACTCTAATGCCATTTACAAAGCCAGAACACCATTTACAGATTTTTACGAGAAGAATTACCCGACAACTTTAATTGAAACATCAGGTCTGAGTGCGGGATTGCCCGAAGGGTATATGGGTAACAGTGAAGTAGGACATTTGAACATCGGGGCCGGAAGAACGATTTACCAGAGCCTTACCAGAATCGATAAATCAATCAGTGATGGAGATTTTTTTACCAATAAAGCTTTCAACAAGGCTATAGATTATGCTCAGGAGCATGGCAGCACCCTGCATCTTATGGGTCTTATTCAGGAAGAAGGAGTTCATGCTGTAACCAGACATTGCATAGCACTGTTGAAACTGTGTAAAGAACGTCAATTCAGCAATGTGCTAATTCATGCTATTACTGACGGAAGAGATACTGCACCAAAGTCGGCTCTGGAGCACATGAAGTTTCTTCAGGATGGAATCGATCAGGTGGGAGTAGGTAGAGTGGCTACGGTGATCGGACGCTATTATGCCATGGACAGGGATAACCGCTGGGACAGAACCGAACTTGCTTACCGCGCAATAATCGAAGGTGCAGGAATAAAGGAAAACAACTGGAAAGAGGCGATTGAGAAATCCTATGAGTCAAACCAGACCGATGAATTTATCAAACCGCGGATTATCGATTACCAGGGGATGAATCCAGATGATGCTTTTATATTTTTCAATTTCCGTTTTGACAGGACTCGTCAATTAACCAAAGCTATGGTTGAGCCGGATTTTACCGGATTTGAAAATCGTCCGTTTACTGTTCCCTGTTTTATTGCCATGACTCATTATTATGATAATGGAAAGTTTGAAGAAGCATATCCTGAGATGGAAAACAGCAATATTCTTGGAGAGGTACTGGCAAATAATGGTCTTAAGCAGTTAAGATGCGCAGAGACAGAAAAGTATGCTCATGTCACCTTTTTCTTCAATGGACAAAAAAATGAGCCCTTTAGCGGTGAGGAAAGGATACTTGTCAACAGTCCGAAAGTGGCAACCTACGATCTTGCTCCTTCAATGAGTGCTTTTGAGGTGCGGGATAAGCTGGTAGAGGCGATAAAAAGCGATAAATATGATGTGATTATCTGTAATTTTGCCAATTGTGACATGGTGGGCCATACCGGAGTTTTCAGTGCAATTGTTACAGCGGTGGAAACCGTGGATACCTGTGTTCATGATGTAGTGGAAGAAGTGTTAGCAAAAGGCGGTTGCTGCATTCTGACCGCAGATCATGGTAATGCAGAGCAGACCATGCTCGAAGATGGCTCTCCCATGACTGCGCATACCACCAATGTTGTACCATTGACCATAGTGGGTAATGGCAATCTTGAACTTCGGGAAGGTGGCAAACTTTCTGATATTGCTCCTACAATGTTAAAGATTCTTGGAATCGCTCAACCACAGGAGATGAGCGGTGTTGCACTTTTCTGAGTGCAGATCATAAAATTAAAAACAGAGCCGGTTTTAGAAGCATTCGAAAGACAGTAAAAGGGGTTGCCTGATATTGTCTTTTGAATGTATCATTACATTCTTTACTATTCCCATGTTTGAATCGGATAAATGGATGATAAAGACTTTTCACAGTAGTGCCTTTTTAGCAAAGACACAGTTATTGCAGGCAAAAAAACAGAGGGGAATCAGGATAAGTGTGGTCATTCCGGCTCTGAATGAGGAAAGGACCATCGGGACGATCGTTTCCAGGATTCATCAGAAGATGGTGGAGGAGGTTGCGATCGTGGATGAAATTGTGGTTATGGATGGTTTTTCCAATGACAGTACGGTGAAAGAGGCTATCAAGGCTGGCGCATCGGTTTACACTCCGGATTCAGCCGGTCCGAAGGTAAACTGCTCTGGTAAAGGAGTTGCTTTGTGGAAGTCTCAGTTTGTGACTACTGGTGATATTCTGGTATTTATCGATTCGGATATAATCGATTTTGATGAGCGGTTTATCTGCGGGCTTTTAGGCCCTCTTCTGATTTACCAGGAGTATGAATTTGTCAAAGCGTTCTACAAGCGGCCATTACTTTTAGGATCTGGTGTGTATGAGAATCAGGGTGGAAGGGTCACCGAGATTCTGGTGCGGCCATTGCTTTCTGCATTCATTCCTGAATTAGCCTTTTTTAATCAGCCTCTGGCTGGTGAATATGCCATAAGTCGTTCTCTGTTGGAAACCCTGCCGGTCTTTTCCGGATATGGAGTGGAGATAGGATTATTGATGGATATCTATTTTTCCAGGGGTTTGTCAAGAGTTGCTCAGGTAGATATGGAGCAGCGTTGGCATCGGAATCGTACAGTGGCAGAATTGAGTATGATGTCATTTGCTCTTTTGAATGTGATGGTTGACCGGATGAAAAAACACGGGTTGCTGTCCTGGAAGAGTATTTCTGATTTTCTGATTGTAGCCGAGGGGTTGTCATATAGCAGAGAAACGTGTGAGGAATCGGAACTGAGCCCAAAAATTAATTTCAGCAAGGAGTGTACGCATGGATCTTTTTGATCTTCCACTCACAACCTATATACTGATATTGTTTGGTCTGTTGGCGCTTACATTTCTCATAAGGGGCCTCAGGATGCCTCAAAGTCACCAGGAGAATCAGAAAGCCCGTTCTCAACTTCGTCAAAAGTTGTTTTTAAAGACTCTGGAGGAGCAGAATATCTCCAGTGACCAAAACGATAAGGATCTGTAGTGTCCGCCTTAGTTTAACAAACATAAGATTGCCTAATAAGCAGGGCGCGCCAATAAATTCCAAATCACAAGCACCAAATCCTAAACAAATCCCAATAAACAATTGTTTAAAATCCAAACATCCCTCGCCCTCTTAATCCCATAGCCATAAGGTTAATATTTGTAACACATTGAATCGAAGGGAGTAACGTATTCCCGCCCCCTAAATCCCCCAAAGGGGGACTTAGCACCGGAAGGGGACTAAGAAGTCCCGTTGGGACGTGATATTTGTAAGAGAACTAAGATTGTGGTTAAGATCTACTGTGGCGTTATGAGATCTTAAATCCCCCAAAGGGGGACTTAGGGGTGGGAAATTAAGGCCGCATCGGTTAAATTTTGTTAACAATTGGAATTAAGCTTTACGGCTATGCCTTAAAAAGGTGGGCGCTTCCAGCGTGGGGATTTGCTGACAAATACCTGAGGATGCCCGTTTCAGAATAATTGAATAAATGCGGTGGCTCTATCTATCTCATTGGAAATCATGTCAAAGAGGGTTGAAGTTTGAATGGAGTCCATGTTGAGGCTTTTCCATGCGGTTTCCGATATGTTGGGTAACTGGTCATCGCCTCCGTAACCAAAATCAAGAGCTCTTACCAGAATATCGGCACAATGGACAATTGAGGTAGTGGAAAAGCACTCCTGAGCCGGTTGTGGTGCATGGTGATATTTGATTGCCTGTTGCAGCATTTGGGGAAGATTCCACCTTTCTGCCAGAGTACCACCGATTTCCTGATGAGTTATTTTGAATAATTGCAGTTCGCTTTGATAAAAGAGCAGCTTGTTCTGAATTGAAAAGGAATATGTTTTCATGAAAAGTTCGGGAAGATACTGATAAAGCAGTATTTTTCCTACGTCATGGATCAGGCCTGCAATGAAGCATTCTTCCTTTTTTTTATTGTCCGTGAATCGTGCAATTGACTTCGCAGCAGCTCCACAGGCTATCGAGTGCATCCAGAACTGTTCTATATCAAAATCGGTGATATTATCTGATTTCTTTTTGAAGATATCCAGAATAGAAGCAGTGAGAACCACATTTTTAATGGTGGAAAATCCCAGTATTACAATTGCATGGGTGATAGTGCTGATACGTCCGGGGAATCCGTAGAAAGCGGAGTTTACCAGTTTTAATACTTTGGCGGCAAGGGCCTGATCGGATGCAATAGCCCGTCCCAGCTCTTCTGCAGAGGTTTTGGGGCTTTGAAGAAGGCTGGTAATCTGCACGATAATAGAAGGTAAAGTAGGGATGGAAGAGAGATTACTGATCTTCTCCATTATTTTCTTCTTGTCTGGCATTCTTCCCCTATCTGCTGTTTTTTTGTAAACGGTACTGGTAAACGGCCACAAAAAGTCTTTCCATTATGGGATTTTCCATTACAGAGGAAAATTTGGACAGCAGATGTGTTTTTAGTTCTTCAGGAGAACTGGCTATGGTGTTTGATTCTTCTGCTGATTGCTCTTCTCCTTCAATGTAAACATAATGAATTCCCCAGTTCTTCAGTCTTCGACCCAGTGCAGCGGTAAGTGATACACCCTTGGAAACCAGTGTGTTTCCTGATGAGTTGCTGACCTTTCTGGCCAGTACCATTCCATCTTCAATTTTTTCAACTGCAATTTTTTTCATTTTTTCCTGTGACCTCTTAATGATTATATCCGGGGTTAAGCAGTTATGCAACAGGTTAGTATCGGAGTGCATAATGGGTTAAGGGTTAAAAAAACATGGACAATTTAATGTTTAACCTTTATACTTTTCAATCAGGTGAAGCTTATGGTGCATTCAAAAAAGATGTTTTTTGCTATTCCACTGACAATATCGGTACTGTTTGTCTGTATGGCAAACGGGCAAAGCCTCTTCGATCAGATTGGATGGAGAGGAGCTGATGTTTCTATGGTAACAGGACTCGTTCTGACCGCAGTTGCCGGAGTCGGTATCATGGTACTGATACATTTACAGGCAAAATTCAGGCGTCAGAATGAAATGGAAAGACTGGCATATCAAATTTTTCAGAAAAATATAGAAAAAGCGGAATTAACTGAAGCAGAAATAGAGAAAATAAAAAATCTTCTCAAGCATGCCAATGTCAGTCATCCCCACATAATTTTTCAATCAGCATCACTTTTTGAGAGATGTATTGATGCAGAAGTAAGTTCTTTACTTCAACAGAATGTTTCCCAGGATGTTATCGAACAGCAGGAAGAGGTTCTTGGTATGATAAGGAAAAAACTGGGCTACGGTTTTCTTCCTTATGAACATCCGCTTATCTCAACCCGCAACCTCGAAGTAGGGCAGAAGGTCACTGTGATTAATCGCAGGAGTAAGGCTACACTCATACACAATGCCAGAGTGGTGCAAAACAAGGAGTTTCATTTCAGGATTCAGTACGATCCGGAAAAAGAGGAAAGTCTGGGGATACTTGAGGGGCAATCGGTAATGCTTGCTTTGGCCAGACAAAGTGATGGAGTATATGGAGTTCAGGTGGTGATTTGCGGAAAAGATCAATCTACGGTAGATTTCAGGCACACCCTTGAATTGACCAGAAATCAGTTACGTCAGTATGCCCGGGTGGACATAAACATTCCGGTTAAGTTAAGGTTGATAAGAAGTGCAAGGGATGAGGGTAGTGCAGAGGTTGGTGAATTGATTAATGGCCGTATGGTTGATATTAGTGGCGGTGGCGGGTGTATAGTAGTAGAGAGGTCTTTTATTCCTGGAGACATTGTTTCACTTGGCTTTAAAATCGCCGATAATGTTTTTAGTGGGATTGGGGCCAGGATTTTACGGGTGAGCCTTCAGGAGGTTCATGATACTACCTTTTACCGGCACAGTGTGCAGTTTATTGATATTGAAACGGCAACCAGAGAGAAGATCATCAGGTTCGTTTTTGAAAAACAGCGTCAGATTAATCAATGGCGCTGATGGCTATTGTGTATATTACACTCGGATTCAAATCGGGATGGATACTGAGTTTTGATGATAAAAAAAGCGAAAATAACGGATGAAGATAAAGCAATTTGTCTTCAGCAGGGTGGAGTCATATTCAGAATAATAGCCGCTTTTACCACCCTTATAATAATTGGCGCCTTAATTTATTCATTGGTCCAGGATTATCAGCAGAACGGTCAGGAGTATCATCGAAAAGCTATTGAGCTGAGTGAGTACGGAATGCTGCTGACATTGCAGAAGATAAATGAGAAGCCATCCTGGCGGGAGGGCTACAAGAAAACCAGCTACGAAGACGGTTTTTTTTCTGTGGAACTTCGCCCATCTCTTCAAGAACAGACCCTTTTTATGACCATCGTTTCCCGCGGGTATATGAATAGCGTAACCGAAGAGCGTCAGATTGTACTGATGCTTCAGGTAGAAGGAAATGATTCTACCTGGATACCACAGCAGATGCGTTAAAGAAACGCTTTTTATCTGAACCTCTCTTTATTTAAACGTTTTAGTGTTGACAGTTTTCTGCCGTCATGTTACATGTTAATAGTGCAGGTTTTCTGTATCAACCCTAAAATAACTAACCAGAGAACCACAGGTAATCGCAAATGAAACTGTTTACTAAACTCAGCTCCCGGAAAGCTACCGTAGGGCTTGATATAGGAAACCATTCCATAAAACTGGTGAAAGTAGTTCATCTTAAAGAAGGGTATTTCCTGGAAGCAGTGGGAATTAAGGAGCTTCCTGCTGGTACAATCGAAGGCAGCGATATCAAGAAACGGGATGTGCTGATCGATGCCATAAGTAATCTGGTGAATCAATGCGATCCTTCTATTGTAGAGGTGGTTATGTCCATGTCCGGTCATGGAATCATCTCAGATAAATTTATCTTTAAAATCGATCCCAATGAAAATGCAGAAGAGTTGATTTTATGGGAAGCTGGCCAGAGAAGCCCCTTCGATGTGGATGATATCACCCTTGATTACAAGATTCTTCACCGCAACCATGAGACCGGGGAGATAGAGGTTCTGCTTATTGCTGCAAAGAATCAGATCATGCAGAAATATATCGATCTTCTTTATGATACCGGTCTGCGCCCGGTTATAATTGATGTCGATGCTTTCGCTATCAATAACTGCTATGCAATGGAATCATCTGCAAACCCGGACAAAGGGGTTGTTGCTCTGATAAATATTGGTCACGATCTCACCAATATTACATTTGTTAAAGATGGGGTTTATCATTCTACCAGAGATGTTTCCACTGCGGGAGGATATTTCCACAAAGTCCTGCAGCGCAATCTTGGTCTCAATAGTGAAGAGGCGTCTCAAGCATTGAGGGGGCGTTATGCCGATTCTATTGATGCCAATGAGGTTATGCAGAGTATCGAGTATGCAGCAGAGGAGCTCTCTTCGGGTATCGAACTGGCATTTTCTTATTTCAAAAGTTCAGAGAAAAATGATAGTATTGATAAGATGGTCTTGTCTGGGGGAGGTGCTTATATTCCCAATATCGCATCCATTCTGGCTAAAAAACATCAGATTCAGGTCAGGGTGGCTGATCCTTTGTCATTTCTGCAGTTCGATCCTGGATTATTTGGGAACATGGCACCACAGAGCTTTTCTGCTCTGTTAACGGTAGCTATAGGTCTGGCTTTAAGAAAATGTGAATGATGATGGTAGAGAGAATAGAAATAAATCTGCTTCCTGCCGAGTATCGGGTTCACCGGAGAAACTTCCATCTCGAGAGGGAAGTGGTTTACCCGCTTATCGCACTGGTTCTTACATGTCTGGGTCTGATGTTCTGGAGTGTCAATATTGAAAATACCAAGGGAATATGTGAAAATGAGATCAAGGCCCTTGACCAGGAAATCGCAATCAACCGTCCGATTCATGAAGAAATAAAGAAACTTCGTTCGGACCAGATTCTCATAGGAGAAAAGATCCGGGCTTTGGAACGTATCAGTGTCAATCGTGAAAAATGGGTACGACTGATGGAAGAGCTCAGCAGCAGGCTTCCCGAGTACACATGGCTTATCTCCATAAAGGAGGAAAACAGTTCACCGCCTGTAATTCATATAGAAGGACGGACGTATTCTTTCCCCGAAGTTGCAAACTATATGTCACAACTAAAGGAAAGCGAATATGTGAACAGTGTCGATCTTTCGAGAATAGAGCAGATCGATTCGCAGAGCAGACTCTTCAGTTTCCATATTTCGTGTGAAGTTAATCCCGATGCGAAACTCAGCGTTTATAGCGAGGTGGCCAGTCAAATTCCAGGGGGAAATACGCCATGAAAATCTCTTTAAACCTGAAAAACCCCAAAGTCAGAAACCCCCTGATTGTGATTTTTATCACGGCTGTGATTGCTTTATTATGGCACCAGTATTTTTATACCCCATCGATGGAAACACTGGTATCACTGCAGAAAAAACAGAAACAAAAACAGGATACTTTACGCACAATTCTCGCTTTAAAACCTCAGCTTGATGTACTCAGGATGGAGCTTGCAAAATCTCAGGTTAAACTGGATTCGCTTAAATCGATATTTCCTGATCATAAGGAGATACCAAAGCTTCTCAGAGAGATTAATGCGGTAGCACGTGCCTCTGGAATTACCACTACCCGCTTTAACCCTCTTCCTGACGTGGAGAAGGAATATTATGTGGAAAACCGGTATAATGTAACTATAGAAGGTGGTTACCATGAGCTTGCTGAATTTTTTGCGTTCCTGGCTAATTTTACATTGATTATCAATTTGACTTCTGTAAACATTGCAGCCAGTTCGTCGAATTTAGTTATAGCTCAAGATGAACCGATGGAAACGACAGGAATAACTGTGGTTTCCTCTTTTGAAATGACCACATTTTCATCGAAAAGATAGCTATGCGCAGGAAAGAATGGACACTTGTATTACAACGGCTGATTACCATTACAGTTTTGCTTTCGATCTTTTCTGCATGTGGTATGCCCTCTGTTTCTGATCTGGTTGTTGTAGCAGGTCCCAGGGGGTTGGCGATTTCTATTACATCTGATTGTGCTTCCAATACTCACATCCAAAAAAAGAATGGTTCTTCTATAAGCATTCTGATCAGGGGTTGTGCATATAAAGAAAATTCTGTCAATTTTAACCAGTTTCAATCTGATGCTGCACTTGAAAGATTTTCTTTAAGAAACAGGAAAGAAGGAGTTGAACTTAATATTACTCTTCGTACTCCAGCAGACTCCATTATCAGGTCGCAGTTAAAGGGAAATACCTGGATAGCCCTGCTTTCCAGTAAGCCTTTTGCCCAGTCGAAATGGAGTCTGTCAGATTTGAATTACACCCAGAAAGAGAATCCGGTTCAACAGACTGACAGACAAAGTTTGTCATCAGCAAATTTGAAAAATATCCGCTTGTTTAACCGTGATAACACTTGTGAACTGTTCTTTGATTTCAATGCCGATGTGGACTGTGATATACAACGTAAAGAAGATACTTTATTGATCAGGTTCAACAATGCAGGCAGTGAAATCGATTCGACTTTCTTTGTTTTACCGGAAGGAACTGTATTTAAAAGTATAAAACTTGATGAAGCCAAAGCAGGGAACAAGCGTCTGCTGTGGGCAAGAGTCATTCTGAATCGCAAAGCAGTCGATTCATCGTTTAATATTTTAAGTAAAACCGGCCAGGGCCTTTCTCTATACGCAGCGCTCAAGAACGAGCGAAAAGCAGTTTTATGGAATTCTCTGGATGGGATGGAGCTTGGTTATGACTTCTACAAAATGCCAGTCTATGAGGTTGATATGAAGTCAATCGAAAGGCAGATTCAGATAGACCGTTCCATGCCTTTCGCACAAAACCTGCTCTTTTCGATACAGGAGAAAAAAACTGATGTTGCGGCTCAGAGAGCGCCACAACCCCTGGAGGGAATGCCTCAGGAAAAAGGGGAGCAGGAAAGCAGCTACTTGTCTTCGGCAATAACAACCATGCAGCAGGTACAGACCGATACAGTAACCCAACTGAGGGTGAATCTCGGTTCGGAAATACCGTTGCCTCTTAATAATGAGTTGTCAGGGGCCGGATTGGCTGATACAATTTTTAAAGGAAGTCTTAAGAACATGATCCGTTACAATCGCAAGGGACGTGATCCATTTTTACCCTATATCAGCAGTGTTGAATCGGATCTGGGGTTGCCATTTGTTGAAAACCTTCGCCTGGTGGGTATTCTTTATGATAACAGGGACCGCATCGGCTTACTGGAGGATAAAAAGAATAATAACCGTCCATTTACTTTGAGAGAGGAAGACCGGGTAGAAAAAGGAAAGGTTTTAAAAATTTACAGAGACAGAATTGTGTTTCTGATTACAGAATATGGTATTTCACGATCGGTTACTTTGCGCCTCACCAGTACTTCATCACATCAGGAAGTGGGGATACGATGAACTTTAAAGTTGTTTGGAGAATCAATGTCATAATTATGCTCTGTTTAATTGGCTTTGAAGCTAATTCACAGTCCTCATCCCGAAGACATAATGAAAAGAGAATTGATCTCTTCGAGGTGCATAATGCAGAGATTCATTCGGTGTTCAAGCAGTTAAGTGCATTCAGTGGCGTTGATATAATCGCAGGGGAGGCGGTAAAGGGCACTGTATCACTTTCTGTTTCAAATAAGAGCTGGAGAGAAATACTGACAATTTTATGTCGTATCAATAATCTTGCAGCGGTTGATGAAGGTACATACTTTTATGTTGTTCCGGCAAATCAGTTGAGTAAAGGACAGCAAAACGAAAGCGCTTCGACTCAGACTCTTCTGGAAAACGGTACTTTAAAGCGGGAAATTGTGCAAATCTTGCATATTCCTGCCAATGAAATGAAAACCTCCATTGAAGAGCTTCTCTCTGCCAGAGGAAAGATTACGGTAGTAGCGCATACCAATTCTCTCATTATCTATGATACAGAAGAGAATGTCGATCAGATTAAATCGATGATTTCACAACTGGATGTGGAAACTGCTCAGATCTCTATCTCCTGTAAGATAATAGAGGTGAGCTCGGGTGCCATTCAGAGAATGGGAGTTCATTGGGGATATGCCGATCCTTCAAATAAAGTAGAGGGTGTGCATATTCCGGAAAAAACCAATATCATATCCGGTGCTTTGGAGAGGATAAGCTACGGAGTGATCAGTCCGGACAAATTTGATGTTACTCTGGAATACCTGTTTAATGATAATAAGGGAGAAATAGTTGCACAGCCACAAATCACAACCCTGGACAATAAGGAAGCAAGGATATTTATGGGACAGCAGGTGCCGGTTAAATATCTGGATGAGGCAGGGAATACGGTGGTTCAGATGGTAAATGCTGGAACTGAATTGGTTGTCAAGCCCCATATTTCCGGAAACGGGCGTATACTGCTTGAATTGAGTCCCCGCAAAGAGTCTTATACTCTTCAGGATGGAGTTCCAATAATAAATGAGCAGAGTGCTTCAACCAATGTAGTTGTTTCTAATGGAGAAACAGTGGTGATTGCCGGTCTGACTTCTAATGAAACCCAAAAAAGCGAATCCGGGATTCCGGTGCTTAAAAATATTCCTCTTTTAGGTAATCTGTTTAAGAGATCCGAGAACAGCATGGAAAAAAAGGATCTGGTGATTTTTGTGACCCCTTATATAATCCAGCAGCCTCATAAGTCTCCCCAAGGGGGACATTGAGATCCCTTTATGCAAAATAAAATCAAATCGGAAAAGAATAGGACCCAATATCAAAACAATATTTAATCAGAAATAATCGGGAAAAATATTTAAATGAAGAGTAGATGTTTTTCAGGCATGATAAAAAATTGAGCTCACCATAATGATCGCTACCAGTTGGAATGCCCACCCGATTGCACAGACTGCTACAGCTCGCCAGGTGGAGCTGTAATCCAGTGCCTGACGAACAGCTACAATCATCGCTGCAAGCATCCAGATCGATGAAATGAAAAAAGATATGAAGCCGATTATCGGTATTAGTCCCAGAATCCTTATGATACCAGGAGCGCTGGAAAAACCGATGGTTCTGAGCAGTTGTCCATAATCCGCTTCAGTCTGGGGTTCAGGAAGAATTCTGGTGCCGATGAAAAAGGTTAAAAAAGACCATACAAACCATCCAACAAGAGCAGTAGCTGTTCCCCATAAGATTCCACGGGGACCAATCTGCTGAACGGTTCCAAAACCTGCGGCCAAAGAAGAGATGATTACTACCAGCATGGCAGGAAGCAGGGCGGTAGAGTCAGCTTCAACCTCTTCATAAAGAGAGATATCCAGCTTTGCGGCCCTGATTATTCTTTGTAAAAACAGTGACATGTTGATATCCACGCAAATGTCTCAAGAATCGTTTCTGATCTGTAGTTGCAAGAAGCATGCCAGCAGAACTTTTAAAAAATTTCTTCAGGAGCACCAAATAACCGTTCGATTTATGTTTCCCCTTCTGTATCGGTGGAAATGATGGATTTCCTTGAGTATCAGTGCTTTAGACTTACTCTGGTGTTTAATTTTTGCATGAGGACAGGAATAGAAAAAAATTAAAATATTTCTCATTGACTGGGTGGGGTAGATATTGTATACTTTTTTCCATACTTGTAGCACCTATTGTGGTTCACCCTATCTGTTAGGAGTTAATTGATGATTTCGACAATCCGTAAGCGAGATGGCAAACTGGTTCCTTATGATAACTATAAGATAGCTAATGCAATTTTTAAGGCTGCATCGGCTGCAGGAGCAAAAGACTTCGGATTGGCGCTTTACCTGGCTAAGAATGTTGAAGAATCTATCGGTCAAAAATTTCATCCCAATTCTATCCCCGCGGTTGAGGAAATCCAGGATATCGTAGAGAAAGTCCTGATCGAGCAGGGACACGCCAAAATTGCTAAAGCATATATTCTTTACAGAGAGCAGCACAGGCGCTTGCGCAGTACAAAAGATCTGGTTCTGGATATTGCCAACACAATGGATGGCTATCTTCAAAAGGAAGACTGGCGGGTCAAGGAAAACTCCAATGTGAACTATTCTCTGGGTGGATTGATTCTGCACAACAGTGGAGCCATAACAGCTAATTACTGGCTTGAAAACATCTATAACCACGATATCTCCTCTGCCCATAGAAATGGTGATATACACATTCATGATTTATCCATGTTTTCAGGTTATTGTGCCGGTTGGTCATTGCGGCAGCTAATATCTGAAGGACTGGGCAAAGTCAAAGGTAAGATCTCCTCCAGACCCCCGAAACATCTTTCGACCCTTGTTCAGCAGATGGTAAATTTCTTGGGTATCCTTCAAAATGAATGGGCTGGGGCTCAGGCATTTTCCTCTTTTGATACCTATCTGGCACCATTTGTTCGGGCGGACCGGCTCTCTTACAAGGATGTCAAACAACAGATCCAGTCCTTCATATTTGGTGTTAATACTCCATCAAGGTGGGGATCTCAAGCACCTTTCACCAATATTACACTTGACTGGGTGGTTCCGGAGGACTTACGGGATCAGCCTGCTATCGTTGGCGGAGTGGCACTTGAGAGCACTTACGGAGAATATCAACCTGAGATGGATATGATAAACAAAGCATTTCTTGAGGTTTTAATCGAAGGTGATGCTGATGGACGGGGGTTCTCTTATCCTATTCCAACCTACAACATAACCAGAAATTTCAACTGGGACAGTGAAAACGCAGGACTTCTTTTTAAAATGACCGGAAAATACGGAACACCCTATTTTCAGAATTTCCTCAATTCATCATTGAACCCCAGTGATGTACGCTCGATGTGCTGCAGATTGCAGTTGGATAAAAGGGAGCTTCGCAACAGGGGTGGTGGTTTATTCGGTTCTGATGAGTTTACCGGTTCCATCGGTGTGGTAACCATCAATCTTCCCAGAATAGGTTACTTGTCAACAAATAAAGAGGAGTATTTCCGTCAGCTTGACCATTTCATGGATGTTGCCAGAGATTCACTGGAGATTAAAAGAAATGTGATCAGTAAATTGATGGATCAGGGACTTTTCCCCTATACCCAGCGATATCTGAGACACTGGAACAACCATTTCTCAACTATCGGGCTGATCGGTATGAACGAGTCAACACAGAATTTCATGGGTAAAAGTCTGATCGATCCACAAGCAAGGGAATTTGCCAAAGAAGTGCTTCTGTATATGCGCCAGAGGCTCCTTAAGTATCAGGAAGAGACCGGACATCTGTACAATCTGGAAGCTACTCCGGGTGAAGGAACCTCATACAGACTGGCTAAAATGGATAAAGAAAGATTTTCACGCATGATAATTCCGGGTGAGAACAACCCCTTTTACACCAACTCCACTCAACTTCCGGTAAATGCGACTGATGATCTCTTTGAGGCTCTTGACCTGCAGAATGATATTCAGAAACTTTACACCGGAGGAACTGTATTTCACGCTTTTATAGGTGAATCGATCGATGATGTCGAGGTATGCAAAAAACTGGTAAGAAAAATTGCGGAAAACTATGAAATTCCTTATTTCACCATCTCTCCAACGTTCTCAATCTGCAGCAATCACGGATACATTAAAGGTGAACACTTTTCTTGTCCAAACTGCTCAGAGGAAACAGAAGTGTATTCACGTATCGTAGGATATTACAGACCGGTGCAGAACTGGAATAATGGTAAAAAGTCGGAATTCAGTGTTCGCAAAACATATAACAATTTTAATCAGGAAACCTCTACTTCCCGTCCGGTTATCAATGCCACCATTATTAATAAGGAAGTAGCATGTCCGGTGGTTTCAAAGGAATAATCGGTTGGCAGAAAACCTCTTTTATTGATTATCCGGGGACGGTTTCGACCGTCCTTTTTTTTGAGGGCTGCAATCTGCGCTGCCCTTATTGCCATAATCCGGATATCGTACTAAGGAAACTGCCTCAAATCCCCTGGACCTCTGTTCAATCATTCCTTCTCAGGCGAAAAAAAATGATGGAGGGAGTCGTGCTCAGTGGGGGAGAACCTACTTTGCATGCTATCTTACCGGATCTGGTAAGGGAGATTCGTGAGAGCGGCTTTAAGATAAAGATCGACACAAACGGAACAGACCCTGAGATGATTTCCAGGTGCGAACCGGATTATCTGGCACTGGACGTTAAAACCGACCCGCTAAGGTATGCAGAATTGGGATGCAAAGATCCGGAGTTTGGGAAAAAGCTGCGGAATGCAATTGAGATTGTCAAAACAATGGGTTCTTCTGCTGAAGTGCGGATAACCATGGCTTCACCTTTTATTAGTGAGGATGTGGTCCACCGGATTGCAGAATTGCTTACCGGAGTACAAAAGGTGTTTTTGCAGCCACTTAAATTAACTGGTGCGGTTCTGGACAGCTCATTGGGGCCCCAAAATGTGATACCAGCCGAACAGATCAGAAGTTTCAGAGAAATGATAGCTCCATTTACGGGCAGTTGCATTGTCAGGGGAGAGTGACTGCAGGCAAAACTAAAAGTTCACCCATTACCGATAGCACTTGGGCTGATTGTTCTGCGTTGAAAAATGTGAGTTTATACTACTTGTCTGCAGTTTTCTTTTATGACTTTTTTAAGAACGACATTATCATTGTAATCGAAAATGTCAACTCCAAATTTTCTTTTTGCCTGAGCTCTGTTCATTTTCAATCTGATAAATCCCGCCTTTTCATATGATTTTATTGCCATGAAATTGCGTTTTGATGGGGCGATGTAGAAATTGATTATACCTTTGGTTTTGAAAAGAAAAATGCATAACAGTTTCAATGCTTCAGGTCCATATCCTTTTCCGCAACAATTCTCATCTCTAAGCCAGATATCCAGTATGACCCATTTTTTCTGTAAATTCATCAGGTCATAACAGATCGTACCGATTTCATGGTTCCCATCCATTATAATAAAAGATTTTCCAGGGCTGTTAATTTCATCGGAAAAAAAACCATCAGAAAAATCATCTGCAAATTCATCAAACGAGGGAACAGGAGCATCAGGGTAAACTGGCTCCCCTAACATCGATTTTGTAATGTTCGATTCAGCCAGCCATTTGTATATAACCGGTCGGTCTGCAAGCACAGCTTTTCTCAGTGTTATTCTGAATCCCGGGTAATGAATCAGATCATTATAAATCATCTTTTTGACCTTAAAAAAAACCAAATCTTAGCTACCCCAAAGAGGTGGAGAACAGGATAAGACAATAGTTTAAGGCGTTTCTCGGTGCTCATAATTACTCTTATCGGGTAGCCTTGCACCT
>JAAYPC010000002.1 GCA_012519985.1 Fibrobacter sp. | reverse complement strand
CTCTGGTAGTACGGGCTGCAGGGTTTACGGTTTTGAGCTATTGCCCAGTCAACATATTTAAGCAGTACGTCTGACATCTCCATCGCACGGCTTCCCGAACCTCCTGGTGTACCATCCGAAATTACTAAATAACCATGAGATGCTAATTCTGCCAAAGCTGCTGAGTTGCTGGTTCCATCTCTTGAGCATGCTCCATTGCCCCAGACAAAGATAGGAAATTTTTTGCCAGGTCCTAAATCGACAGGTCTATAAATAGTTCCTTCATTAATTCCACGCTCAGAATTTGTTTCAACTGTAACCTTATGTGGTCCGCTGACTGAAACATTAGTCTGAACAGATTTGGAAGTCGTACAAGACTCATTGTTTTCGGTTTCAAGGATAATATCTATTGTTGACTTCAAATCGTTTATAGGTACTTTTTTGGTCTTATATCCTAAAGCTGACGCTTGCAATGAATCTGCAGTTGCCTGAAGTTTCGATGTTCTGTTTTTAGTTGAAGAAGGCGCTGATTTAACAGCAATGTTCTTATAGCCATTTGTTAAAGGAGTGTAGCGGAATGTTTCGGTATGCTTATCGATGGAGATTCGAACGAGTACCATGGTTTTTGCAGAGATAAATCTATTAATTTCGAACTGGTGAGCACCTGCAGATAAATCGCTATTGGCCATTTTGTGCAGAAGTTTACCATTCATATTAAAAATCTCAATGGATGCATGAGATGGTTTTGTCAGGTTCAGGTTTATAAGGCTATTCTTGAAAGAGATGCTCTGTTTAAAACCCTGAACAGACATGTTATTAACATGAGATATTTCTGCAACAAGTGAATATTCCCCCGAAGTGTCGGTTGTGTCTGCGATTTGCATGGATTCTATACTTACAATTGCTCCGTAAATCGCTTTCCCGTCATTATTAGTGACTTTCCCTTTTATTTCGATATTTTGCGCGTGCAACGCAATGCTGGCTAATAATAGAATAAATGCCCAGCGTATCATGTCAGACCTCCTTTTATGTAAATGTTCTGCTTATAAATTCTGCAACTGCCTTTTAATAAAACCGTTTTTAACAATTTCCTGATTTCTGCACCGGTATTTTTTGGGGAATTGCAGGTCCGCTAACCCAAAAGGATTTATGTGCTTCACGAAAAAAGGATTTCATCTTTCTTTTTACACTGATAACCTATATGGATTAATCAGGTATTTAAAAAAAGAGCTGAAGAAACCATCGGTCCTGGCCTGATGATCTTCTCATGAGTGTTAATATATAAAAAAATTTTGGTAACATTATAAAATTTAAACAAATATTTGTTTTAACAGTCCCCAAAATGAAACATCATCCTGGAAATAATGTGAGCTGTTTATTAATAACAGTTGTAACTCTTGAAAAAACAAGTAAATAACAATATGCACATTATTAGTAAGCAGGAAAAATAACAACGATTTGATTTAAATCTTTTTCCTTCTCAATTATCGTAACGGTAATAAAGTTAAAAAACATATTAAAAAAACGGTAACAAGTAGATTAGGGTGATTGGATCTCAGTTGCATGGTTTTAGGCTAAAAATAACCAAAATGGGGGGAAATACTGTTTCGGCTTTGAAAGGTATTCCTAATAGACTCGTTAGAGGACATGTTTTATGGGCTGCTGCGGAGGGATTGCTGGACCACTAACCTAAAGGGCTCTATGATTCACGCTGAATAACGCTCGGAAATCAGGTATAATTAATTTTTTGATGACAATTAAAAGAGCGAAAACATTTGTTTGTCTTTATTTTATTCATTAAGAACATGGTTTGTAATTAATTTAGTTATAATTGAATGATTATGATATCCAGGTTGCTCAAACTGGAATAAAGCTTGAAAAGGGAAAGATAAGTTCTGGAGATCTAAACCGGCAGTACGGTTTTGTGACTAATGGAAAATGAAATGACAAATTGTGGTATCAATAAAGAAAGGTATTAGGTGTTATGGCTATCGCTGCAGGAAAAAGACTACATTTGTTAGTTAACTTGTTTTGTATTGGATCATTTTTAAACACAATCAATGCTGCAGAAGTCATGCGGGATATGACTTCGATGGAAATAGTTTATGATATGAAAGTAGGATGGAATCTGGGTAATACTCTTGACGCCTGGGCTGATGGGGTCAGTGGACTGGAAACCGAGACATGCTGGGGAAATCCAAAAACAACTAAAGCCTTGATCGATGCAGTGAAGGAGAAAGGATTCAAAACTGTACGGGTACCGGTAACCTGGAGAGCTCATTTTGGTTCTGCTCCCTCATATACTATTGATAAAGAATGGTTGGACAGGGTGGAAGAAGTAATTAATTATGTACTGGATAATGGTATGTATGCCATACTGAATACCCATCATGATGAATGGGTTACCCTTACTTCATCATCGAAAAGTGAAGTAACAGATAAAATCACCAAAATTTGGGCTCAGATAGCCGATCGGTTCAAGGAGTACAGTGATTATTTGATCTTTGAGACATTAAATGAACCCCGTCTCTATGGAACCCAATATGAATGGAGTGGTGGTACAGCCGAAGCCCGAAACATACTCAATGATTACAATTTGGCAATTGTTAATACAATCCGCAATAGTGGTGGAAACAATGCCAAAAGGCACATTATGATTCCAACTCATGCTGCGACTTCTATGGATGTTGCGCAGGATGCACTTGTCATTCCTAATAATGATAAGAGGATAATTGTTTCGCAGCATACTTACTGGCCTTATAATTTCACGATGAATACAGGTGATGGTGCCACAACTAAGTGGGGCAGTGAGAAGGATCAAACTGAATGCGTTGAAGAACTTGATAGAATAGCCAATAAGTTTGTTAAAAAAGGCATTCCTGTGATTATTGGTGAATGGGGATCTATCGAAAGATCAAACACTGATGACAGGGCATTTCATGCAGAGTTTTATGCCCGGGAGGTAAGAAAAAGAGGAATGCTTCCGGTTTGGTGGGATAATGGTTATGAAAAGTCCGGTGGTTTTGCATTGATAAGCAGAAAAAACCAGACATGGGTATTTCCTTCAATTGCTGATGGAATAATTAAAGGAGTAAATGATGGAACTCCTGTATTTCAGAGAGAAAGCAAGGCTACCTTTAGCACTGTTGATTATTCATCAGGCAAAATACACTATTCACTGCCAATTAACTCCTTTATTGCCTTAAATGCATACGACATGATGGGGAGAAACATTTATAGCATGAAAAATTTTCATCAACCTGCTGGAAATTATTCTATATGTCTTCCGGCAGATAAATTTTCTTCAGGAAAATACATCCTTCAATTAAAAACAAATGATAACTCGGTCTCGAAAAAAATAGTTATAACAAAGTAATAACTGATTGCCGATTATAGTCAAATTTGTTTTTAGCTTATTGTTCCAGGTAATAATTTAGAAGGGGAGAGGGTATCCCCTTCTAAAGAAACAGCAGGCAGAAAAGCTGCATTTGGGCCAATCGTTTAAAATCCGGTTTTTGTAAATAGATGATTATTTGATTTTGTGGAATTAATCCCAAATTCTCCATTTAGACAAGGACTTAATTCAAGCCCACCTGGCAAACCTGTTGGTCGCTCCGGTAAGCCTTCGTTGGCAGTCACTTCGACGATTCTTCGAGGAGAAGCCTTTTCAATGAGAATAAACAACTCTACAAAAAGGGCCGTGGACAAATTAAGGACCCGATCCACTCTGCAAGGTACAAAGCCGGTTAACTGTCTAATGGAAAATTAGAAATTAATCATGATTTGGCCCTAAATCAGTAATGTGAATACTTCACCTTCAAATCACCTTTAATCCCTTCTGTTTCGAATGTAAGATGGTAATGTTCATCAGTACGGAAAAATGTTGCATTTCGCTCTTTAAGGAATTCTATTACTTCTGGAGCAGGATGCTTATAAGGGCGAATATGGCTGCTGATTCCAAGACTCGCATTTTTGCAGTAATCAATCCAGGCGGGTTTGTTACCATCAAACGTACCGTTTGCCGATCCATGATGAGGTACTTTAAAAAAACATGTATCGGCTGGAATATCAGTTCTTATCTTTTTCCAGACTTCTTTTTCCGCATCTCCGGTTAAAACAAAAGTGTTTTGATTAAGAGTGATTGCTAAAACAATCGATGTATTATTAGGATCTTTCTCGATCGGACTTTTAGGGGGCCAAAGCAGTTTCATTGTTGCGTTTCCGAAGTCCGGAAGTGGATCTTCAATGTCGATATCCTGATGAAAAGTGACATTTGACGACCTGCTGGCATACCTTAATAGCTCAGAAAGCATTACGGATTCATTAGATTTGGGGTACCAGAAATTTTCTGTACCAAACTCTTTCATAATGGCCTTAAGCCCCTGACCATGATCAAGATGAGCATGGGACAATATAACAAAGTCAAATAGTCTGGACTTACCTGATATTTTTTCTGAAATCCGGTCAAAATACCTTTTCAAAAAGATATAGGTTGACCGTAAATAAACTGTGTCATTAGAATCAATCAATCCTAAATGTAGCTCTCCATTTTCATCTTCAGATTCTAACAATATGGAATCGCCCCATCCGACATCAATTAAGGTTGCTGCAAGTCGCATATTACATTCCTCTTCTGTGCTTAATGCGGTTTTTTAGCTTATTTTGTGGATGTTCGTTCGATTTTTTTTTGACTATTTCTACCTGTTCCCGAGTCCAATTAAGAAATGCCTCAGTTTCTTTCCGCTTAAAGATTATTAAAGGTTTCTCCGAAACTGCTATCTCCGGTTCCCATGGAGTTTCAGTGGTTCGTTTTTTGTATGCCTCGAGGAATAAAGGTAAACCAACCCTGAAAAGGCTGTTTGGCTTGGGGTCTTCGCTCATGTGGCTTTTAGGAAACCAGATATCATTTGTGCTTACTGTAAGACCTAAATCTTCTTCAATGGTTCTGAAAAAGTCATCAACTCTTTTTTTAGAGGAGAAAACGTTTCCAGTTGAGGAATCAGAAACTATGATTGCCGATATACCGACAAGAATTACCGGAATCTGGAATTTCCCGAGGGATAGATGCTAGTCTGGATGTGGCAAATCGGTTTCTATAGAAAAGTACAGACATCTGACCATTTCCAATTCATCAAAATTCCTGACAGCATCAACTATTAAAGGTACTGTAATATTTTGTTTAGTTTTTCTCATTTTGCACCCATCTTTTTTGTGATTTATCATCTGATACTGGGATTAGCATGATTAAAACAAATAAAATCTGTATTTAGAAGTGCAAATTTATAAAAGAAGCAATTGCGCAAACACACATATAATTAATTCTAAAAAATAAGCCTGGCAAGATGCCAGGCTTAGTGTATAACCAGGTAAAAAGAATACTCTTATGGTCTGGTTAAATAGGTGACAATTCCAGCACCATTAGTGGTGTCAACCTTGTTACCAGCGAAATCGGTAAGACCGGCAAAGTTAACCTTGAGTGTATCGTACGAGCCATCTTTACCCATATCAACAATCACCGACCACCTACCGGAGTTCTGAGCAGTCCACATCCATATCGAATTAGTTTTAGGTAATTTGTAAGCGGGATCACCTGAAGATGATTCTCCATTGTTACCTTCGATGACATCCAGCACAGGCTTTTTCGTTGTATCCATCGGTTCAGGAAAGGTGGTTAATGGGAGATCGATAAGTATAGATGTCGAACCAAATGTGTTGTCAAAATTAAACACGTTTGATGTTGTACTATTAATACGTGGAGGCATCTTGTCATTTACCGTAATCGCATTGGCTGCATTTAGTGGAGAAGTTGTGGTGCTGTTTTCTCCAATTACGATGTACTTAATTTCTTTTCCTAAATTAAAGCTTCCATTGGGAACATTAAAAGATGTAAATGTATCGTTTACCGACATCAGAAAGATCCAGGATAAATCGTCTGGTCTCTTATGATAGATCTGGTAATTAGAAGCATTAGCCAATGATGACCAGTTGAGAAGAATAGAGTTGGTATTGTGATTAACAAATGTATCCCTGTCTGCATCCAATGCTATAATGTTCATTACATTGCCTAACGCACCGGATTTGATCGGCCTGAAGTTAATGGGAAGTTTGTTGCTGTTACCAAGTTGTTTGCCTGTAATGCTGAAAAATCCTTTTAAAGACAGGCTAAGAGTGTCTCTGTAGGACCAGGTACCATCAAAGGGTTTGATAACAAGCTTTTTATTACCGTTTTGCCATTGCGTTTGAATCAGAATCCGTTGTGACGGACGTTTGACAACAGTGATGCTGCTATCTTTGCTTAACTTGCTGGTATCAACAGCTTCAGAAAATTCCAACACGATGGGATCGGATACGGTAAATGTTCTAATATTGTGGCTCATAACCAAAAATACACCATCGGGAGTCTCTTTCAGAATGATATCTTCAGACCTGACTGTATCCCCTGCAGATTTACCAGTAATAATGAGAGTATCGAATGTGTAAGAGAAATTACCATCACTGAAGGGACGTACTGTGATTTGATAGTCTACATGTTCAGGAAGGGCGGTAAAAATAAAAGTGCCATTAGTTGATGTGGTGGTCCTTAGAGGATTCTGAAACATCTGACCGGTAGGGCTGATAAGCATACATTCAATGATTGCACCCTTTGCCTGCAAATATTTTTCGTCTTTTTCGTAATAAATATTACCTCTCACAACAACACCTTTTTTTGCCATGAGGTATCCATCGCTTGATTGGTTCACTATTGGAACTGTGTTGCTGTTTGGATCTAAAGTTAAGCTCAGTTGGTCGTAAATCTCTTCAAAACCGGCTTTACTGCAGGTAATAATATAGTCACCTGGTTTAATGGAATCGAAGATTACTGTACCTTTAGAGTCAGTAAGGGCTGAGTCAACACCGATGATATTGACTTGCGCACCGGAAATGGGGGCATTGGAGTGCAGGTCAAATACTTTCAGGGTTACTCTGGCTTTGGTGTCTGCCTGCTCATAATCGATTTTTTTGCTGGAATCAACAGGAAGCAGTGTCCTTTCACAATTCAGGTTAAGAAAAAAACAGACACATGCCAATAGAGCATATGTACAAACCCGTACCTTTCGCATTATTCCTCCTTTTGGATTATTTGGAACAGAATAGTAATTGGTTGTTATTGCCAGTAATTATTTTTCTTCAACGTTCAATAATGAAAAATTAACTCGATCAAGAATATTGTCTGATGAATTGTAATTTAATATATATTATATATGCTGCTTTGCAAAAATAAATTTTTATTATGTTCAAACATTTAATATGGGAAGGAATGTACCATGCACATTATAAGGAATAGTATCCTCTGTTTTGTAATGGTATCGGTATTTGTTGTCCAAAAGGCAGAATCGCAGACACCAGCAACATCAGAAAAAATTTTAAAAACTGGCATCGGCTTCCAGCTAGGTGTCAGATTTCATCAGCCAGATCAGGTAAATCAATACATTACCGATCTGAACGATGCTTTTCTCCAAAAATACGTAGAGGGTCCGATTGAGAAAAAAAGCCTGGGCCCAGGGGCATTTTTAAGCGTGAACGGGATATTCGATATTGGTCCGCTTTTCAGCGCGGTACCTTTTGCTCAAAGCATGTGGGCCGGAAAGCAGATGTATTACACAGGCGGACCGGCAGCAAACATTCATGTAAACACCTATACCGCTATGGGTGGTCTTAACCTGTGGGTTAGAGCCATCAATCAGGAGCTCTTCA
The DNA here is from genome assembly GCA_012519985.1 of Fibrobacter sp. Lineage (GTDB taxonomy): Bacteria > Fibrobacterota > Chitinivibrionia > Chitinivibrionales > Chitinispirillaceae > JAAYPC01. The sequence continues at coordinate 20,451 of JAAYPC010000002.1, read as the reverse complement.
AATTGAGAATCGGTGCGGGAGTATACGGAACATATACATATGTTACTACTACTGGTGATGTTTTACATCGTAGAATCCGCGGAAGTGGAGTTGGTGGAAGAGCTCTTCTGGGAACAGAATTACGTTTAAATGAAAAAACTTCCCTGACATTTGATTGCGGTGTACCTTTTGGTAAATCCAAACTGTACCATTTTGATCCGATGACAATTGATGGTATTAAAATTAAATATCCGAAAAAACTGGATCATTTAGGATTTGAGCTGTCCCCGGGAGTAGTGTTCTACTTTTAACAGACACTATCGAAAACTCAATAGCTATATTATCATGTCAGGATGTGGCCAACGCATACGTCCAGACATGATACTTTCTTCCTGAAAATCCCGCCCTCAAAAGAACAAATAACTCTTCTATTAACACTCTTTACTAACCTGCCATCAATGGCTGGTTCTGAAAAGCAAAAGAATCCTAAACGGTTGAATTATAGTCCGTTTAGTGAATTCAGTGAATGTTTTTTTATAAGTAGATGTTGTGGATAGTGGTAATCTGTTATGCAAATAAAAGATGTTTAGTGTCTCCTTTCGGGGGGTGGATGAGACTCCTCGCTTTAGGTCGAAGTTTTCCAGTATTTTATTGCTATGCGACATTGCAATATCGGAGCTTATAATACAAAGACAGATCTTAAAGTTCATCCGGTGTGGATACCAAAATAGAGGAAAAAAGTTTTCTGGGGATTTAGCACATAGAGCATGAGAACTCCTTCGCCCGAATAACAGCATAGGACTGCATGGAAATCATTTCTGGCAAAATAGCTGCAACCATGTACACATGTTTATTCCATATCGGCAAAACCAGCCTAAAAGCAAAATAATGCGGCAACTTAAGGGGTGTGCTCACACATTTTTCTGCAAGAATTTTAAAAGTGCTACGTAAGAAATTTTGGGAAGGTCATTTTGGGCACAGGGCTATCTTGTTGTAAACTCAGGAAATACCGACGAAATGATTCAATAGTATATTGCTCAACAAGATGGATTGGGGATAGACGATTTCAAATCGACAATAATTCGAACCCGTCGATTTAAAGTCGACGGAGAATTCTCAGTTTAACAGATACTATCTGGCTTCTTCACCGGCATCAGAGATGATTGTCTGTTTTGAGCGGTATGAATGCAGTAAAACAATTATTAAATAAAAAAAGGAATGGTGTTAAGAACCATTCCTTAAATTCAGAAGAATTTATGATCAATGACTATTTAGTCTGGCGTTCGACAGTTTCCTTATCGATATTTTCACGGAGTGCGTCTTTGAATGATCTGTCCAGGCTGATAGGGTCGGCATTTGGATCATCGGTATCGATAATGTACACAGGTGTTGGGTTATCCAGATATCCCACAACTTCGGCATTGTCGAAAACGAAAGTTTTGCTTTTGCCAGAGAGAACAGAGACATCCTTTTTTTCTACCCATCCGATAGTGCCATCGGAAGTCTTAATTTTATGCATATCTCTTTTACTATCAAGTACCTGCAAACGATCGCTGGTACCTACAGTCAGCATGGCTTCTTCATATAATTGGCGGGTATCACTTTTGTAGACCTTCACTCCCTCTTTAACCGGTTGGGCAATTTTTTGTGCCGAAGCGAAAAAGGTAATGGTCGAAACCAGCAACACAGTCCATTTAATTAATCGCATAAATTTGCTCCTTTTTATAATATTACCCAATTAATGGGACATTTTCGTTTATTATATCATAGTATAATAAATTCTTATATTGAATGCAACAGCAAAGAATAAAATGTACAGGACAACTCATAAAGCTCTAATCCTGAAAGCAAAAATCCATATCTTTTACTGCCTTGGTCTCATCCAGACGGCCAACAGGAGTACTGATTGGTGCCTGGTGAAGAGATTGGGGATCAGTTTTAGCCAATAATGCAATTTTTTTCATGGCATCGATAAAGTAATCAAGGGATTCCTTACTCTCAGTTTCAGTAGGTTCTATCATCATGGCCTCCTTTACGATAAGGGGAAAGTAAATGGTTGGAGGATGTATTCCCCAGTCAATAAGGGCCTTAGCAATATCCACTGCATGAACTTTATTTTCAAGCTGTCTTTTAGCACTTAATACACATTCGTGCATGCAGGTCCTCAAATAAGGCACATCATAAAAATCTTTGAGGGAATGCATTACATAGTTGGCATTAAGTACTGCGTTTTCACTTACCTCAATTAATCCTTTTGCTCCCAAAGTTAAAATATAGGCATAAGCTCTAAGACAGATTGCAAAGTTTCCATAAAAAGGTGCTATATATCCAATTGATTTTGGAAAGTCGTAACTTAAGGCATAGGTGCCATCGGAACGCTTTATAATCCGAGAAACCGGCAAAAATTGTTCCAGATGTTTTTTCACTCCAACCGGCCCAGCCCCTGGTCCACCTCCTCCATGAGGAGTAGAGAAAGTTTTGTGCAAATTAACGTGCATTACGTCAAAAAGCGCATCCCCTGGCCTGAATTTTCCCATTATTGCATTAAGGTTTGCACCGTCATAGTACAATTGTGCATCGTATTTGTGAGCAATTGCTGCTACTTTCTCTATCAATGGATTAAACAGGCCCAAGGTATTAGGGTTTGTAAGCATGATTGCCGCGGTTTTCTCACTGATGGTTTCTTCAAGTGCTTTAATGTCGAGGATTCCGTTCTCATTAGTGGGAATCGAGGTTACCTGAAAACCAGCAATCGAAGCACTGGATGGGTTGGTACCATGCGCTTCATCAGGTATTAGGACTTCAGTTTTACGATTGTTTTTCTCTTTATGATAGGCAGCGATAATCATCATGCCTGTCAATTCGCCATGCGCTCCCGCCATTGGGTGTAAAGTGTAAGCATCCATGCCGGTAATTTCACAAAGAAGCCTTTCAAGCTCGAAAAGCACTGCCAGTGCTCCCTGAGTCAGCATTCCACCGCCGACAAGCTGCGGTAATAGAGGATGCAGCGATGCAAATCCTTCCATGGCAGCTATTTTTTCGTTAAACTTCGGGTTGTATTTCATTGTGCATGAACCCAGAGGGTAGATATTGGTATCCACACCGTAGTTTTTACGGGAAAGTGCTGTAAAGTGTCTGACAACCTGAAGCTCGGAAAGTTCACAAAGTTTTGCATCTTCACTTCGAAGATATTTGCTTTGAATTGTATGATGAACAGGGACATCACTTTCAGGGAGCACAGTCCCTTTTCTTCCCTTAACCGATTCCTGGAAAATTATTGACATAAAACTGCCTCCAGCGCTTCTGCAAGCTCTCCGATTTCATATTTGGTTCTCTTTTCGGTTACAGCAATCAGCAGATAATTATTCATATCAGGATAATACCGTCCCAGTGGAAATCCTGCAGCAAAACCATAATCAATCAATTTACCCACACACTCACCTGCATCAATAGGAAGCTTTACTACAAATTCATTGAATGTGGGGGAGGATTCCATAACCTTAACCCCTGCAATAGCCTTGATTCTTTCTTTAGCATATTGTGCCTTGTCAGCACAAAGAGAAGCGACCTGTTTGATTCCCTCTTTACCCAGCAGACTCAGATAGATGTGCGCACGTAAGGCACAGAGAGCCTCGTTGGAACAGATATTGGAAGTAGCTTTTTCCCTTCGAATATGCTGTTCTCTGGCTTGCAAAGAGAGTACGAAACCTTCTTTACCGTTAACATCCACTGTTCTGGCCACAATCCTTCCGGGCATTTTGCGAGCCAGTTTTTTTGTTGCAGCCATAAATCCCAGATAAGGTCCTCCAAAGGAAAGCGGGATGCCCAGAGACTGTCCTTCACCTGTAGCAATGTCAAAGCCTTGTTCACCAGGAGATTTGAGAATGGCAATAGCTATGGGATAAACCGATTGAATCGCAAGCATTCCAAAAGAGTGTGCTTTCTCAACAATATCACTGTGATCATCTATTACTCCAAAGAAATTGGGATTCTGCAAGATAACTGCAGCCGTTTTGTCATCAAAAGCACTGAAAAGGCTTTCACGGTTACTCTGACCGTGAGAAACAGGAATTTCCACCAGCTCAATAGACAGATTAGCTGTGTAGGTGTGAAGAATCCTTCGATAAATAGGATTGACACCACCATCAACGATTATTTTTCTTCTTTCAGTAGCACTGATTGCCATCTGGCAAGCTTCATAAAGAGCCGTGCCACCATCATAAAGCGATGCATTGGAAACCTGAAGCCCGGTCAATCTGCAGATTCCGGTCTGATATTCGTAAATGGACTGCAAGGTACCTTGAGAGAGCTCGGGTTGATATGGAGTGTACGCTGTATAGAATTCGCTCCTTGAGACTAACGCATCAATAGCTGCCGGGATAAAATGGTCGTAGAAACCACCCCCGACAAAGTTGATTAGATTGAAATAGTTCTTTCTGGCCAGTTTTTCAAAGTAGTTTATCAGTTCAGGTTCCGATTTGCCTTGAGGCAGATTAAAGGACCGTGGGCGCAGATTTTGTGGTATGTCAGCGAAAAGTTCTTCGATGGAATCAGCACCGCATACTTTGAGCATTTCGCGGCGCTGTTCATCGGTATTGGCAATGTAGCTCATTCTTCTGACTCCAGAAATTTCTCATAAGCATCCGCATCCATCAGTTCTGCAATCTCATTCTGGTTGATGTTATTTAATTTGAAGATCCAGCCTTTACCATAGGGATCTGTGTTTACATCCTCAGGAGTCGTTTCGAGTGCTTCATTGACATCGGTCACAGTTCCGCTAATGGGAGAATAAAGATCACTTGCGGCTTTTACAGACTCGATAACACCACATTCACCGCTCTTTTTGAGTTTGGAACCAATTTTGGGTAGTTCGATGAAAGTGATATCTCCAAGGGAATCCTGAGCATGATCAGTTATCCCCACTAAAGCTTCATTGTCTTCGACTTTGACCCATTCGTGAGTCCTGGTGTACATGCGATCTTTTGGTGTCATTACAACTCCTTTTTGGGAAAATTATCGTTATTATAAGTAATTTGCCAGATTGTTACGTCCTGTTGCACCTTTATAAAAAGGTGTCTCAGTGATATTTCCGGTTAATTCACCACGATCAGTTTTAACAAACACCTTCTGCTCGTTAACAGCATAAGATAAAAGTACATAACCCATAGCTACCGCTTTTTGAAGCGAAGGTGAATAACTGCCGCTGGTGAGATAGCCAATTTCTTCTTTGTCTTGATTGAGAATCTTGTCCCCATGTCTGGCAGCCCTTCGGCCTTCCAGCACAATCCCTTTGAGGCATTTCTTTACAAGAGAGGAGTCAAGAACTACTTCTGAACCGATGAATTTCTTATTTGCAATAGATCTGCACAGACCACTTTCTGCAGCATTGGTGTCCTGGTTGAGCTCATGTCCATAAAGAGGAAAACCCATTTCCAATCTAAGAGTATCGCGAGCACCAAGTCCAGCAGGAGTTGCACCCAGATTGATACAATCATCCCAGAATTGAAGAGCCGATTGGGGGCTGAGATATATCTCAAATCCGATTTCACCGGTATAGCCGGTTCTACTGATCAACACCTGTTCGCTTTTATAGTAATTATGCTTGAAATGATAAAATTTCATGTCAGCAATTGGATCACTTACAAGTTTCTGGAGAATTTTAGCTGATTGTGGACCCTGAAGATCTATTTTGGCTGTTTCAGCAGAGAGGTTAACTATCGATGTAGAAGACGAAAGATGGTCTTTAATCCATTGAAAATCTTCGCTTTCGGTAGAGGCATTTACAACCATGAAAAATCGGTTTTCATCCATGCGGTAAAGAATCTGATCATCTATTACTCCACCTTTATGATTGCAGAGAAACCCATATTTGCATTGTCCGATTTTAATCGAAGCCACTGAACAGCTCAGAAGATTTTCCAGTTCAGTGACTGCCTGTGCCCCGCTGATAAGAAATTCGCCCATGTGACAGGTATCAAAAATAGCTGCAGCATTTCTGGTGGCTTCATGCTCCTTTATGATACCTTCATACTGCATAGGCATAAGGTATCCACCAAAAGGACTCATTTTGGCATTCAGATTCGAATGCTTATCGAAGAGTATGGTTTTTTTCATAAAAATTTCTGTTCAGATTGAGGAAAGAATAGAGAGTGACTTATAATTAATCCCTGCAAATGTCGGTAAAGAAACATAAGCAACGTTCCATAAAATACAATGATGAGAAGGGGACTGGGAAGTTTAAATAAAAGTCCCGGAGTTTAGAAGATGAAAGGAGGAAAAATGGTCTCCAGGACAGTGATATCTGCCACAATACAAGCTGACCAAAAATCATCTGGCAAGTATTGCACGGCCTATGCTTTCAGCTTTCTCTTTTCCTTCCAGATACTCTATAATTGCCAGTGAAAATTCTATTGCAGTACCTACACCACGGCTGGTTATAACGTTTTCCCACACCGATACCGCCATATCAGAAATCTCTGCTCCCTGCAGATCTGCTTCTACTCCAGGATAACAACTGACTTTTGCACCTTTAAGAATTCCTGCTTTGGAGAAGACCTGTGGAGCTGCGCAAATGGCTGCGCATAAAAGTTTCTGTGAATAGGCATTTTTTACCAATGATATTACTTTGTCAGAATTACTCAGATTTGTGGTTCCGGGTTGTCCTCCCGGCAAAATGATTCCATCATGAAGTAAAGTATCAGAACTAAGAAGTGATTCTGCTTTAATTGTTATGCCATGAGCTCCGCGAACCTCCATCGATTCCAAACCCAGTACGCTTACAGTGATATTTGCTCTTCTGAGCAGGTCAATAAAGCTAACTGCTTCGATCTCTTCAAAACCATTTGCCAGAACGGTAATTACATGAGACATTTTGTACCCTCCTTACATTTTAATTTTTATAAGGTCGTCTGTGGAAAATCCGGGAAAACAGGAATGCTTCATCAGCTTAAGATACTCTGGATTCTCTGCATGGTAAAAAGTGATTTTTTTTGCCTGCATCTGATTTAACCTTGCAAAACGAGGACTGTGGCTTGAGGGCAGCCTGATAATAAGAGACTGTACGCCTTTTGTGCTGATCAGCAATGTGTCTTTTTTGCTCACTACATTGCACATCTGTTTGGATTCATTTGTTAACTTCCAGTCAAAGATGTTATCCGGATAATTGGGAAAATTGGGAACGAATCTGAAATTAATACTATTATAAGCAGGGCGAGACCAGGTTCGAATAAAATTGCACAGAGTCCCAAATTCCTGATCTCTGTAATCAAAACCATGGTCCTGGTCAGGATAGATCTTTGAAATCACCTGTACTCCACTATTTGCCATATATTCCAGGAATCGGTTTATTATTTCCAATGGATAAAGTCGGTCATTTCCTGCGTTTACATTATAAATCGGCCTTTGCATCAGATTTTCAGGAAAAAGTTCCATACCGGTCATAGGAAGTAAGCCACCATAACCTGAAATTGCAAAAAAACCGGCAAAAGGTGCATAGATGGCATTTGCAGCAGCCCAGCATCCGGTTGCACCATCAGACACTCCGGCAAGAAATACTTTACTACTGTCGATAGGGTAGTGAAGAGTCATAAAGCGAAGCGTCTGTAGTATCCTTGACATTCCATTTGGACTCCACCATCGGGCACTGGCACTTGCAGATGGGCTGGCCAGAAATAGTTGCATGCTGTCAGCCAAAGGTGAAAGCATCTCAAAAGCACGTGCTCCTTTAGTATTAACTGTTGTTCCGGTACCACCATGAAGATAAATTATCAGAGGGTAAACCGAATCCGGTTTTATAAGTTCAGGAGTCTTATATCCCAGTACATAGGCTGTGTTGGCCGAATCATACAAGGTCTCTGCAAGTGCACCGGTCGCTGAGTTTTTTCTGATTTCTTTAACCAGTGAGTTTACTGTTTCCCTGGTAACAGAGGTGAGGCTGTTGTTAAATTTTTCTGAAGGATTAATAAACCAGGAACTGAACGTTTGAAGATCTGTAGGTATCTTTTTTGTACACTGGACTATGGCTATTGTTAAAATGAGAAGAGTTGCAGTTTTAAAATTTATTTTGAATAATTTTTTCATAGTATTTTTGATCAGTATTAATTGGTATCACCTTATCCAATCCTACAATTGAAAATATTTCAGTTATATCAGAAGCTGCTCCGAAAATCATTGAACCAGAGCCTTTTTCCAGAAGTCTTTTCTGGAAATTTGCCAGCAGGGTAATAGCACTGGAATCAATATGAGTTACATTGCTTAGGTCGATCGCAGTTTTCAGGTGTCGATGTTTTTCAGCCTCATCAAAAGCCTGACGAATCCGGATCAGGTTCTTAACTACGAATTTACCATAAAGAATGATGATAAACCAGTTATCTGCCGTTTTTGTTCTTATTATCATTTCTTCTTCTGTTTGCATACTTTTAAAATATATCTTGATTAACTTCATTATAGAAGATAATTGTAACTATTCAGGTATCTGATGGCAAAAAAAAATAACGTTATAATATCAAATATGAAGAAAAAATGGGAATTAATATCAAAACAATATCTAATCAGAAAGTAATCAGAAGTAATCTGAACAGAATATCTAAACGAAGAACCGGAAATATTAAAACTACTTAAAGGGCTTATCTGGTTAAGGTTTCAATTCATGAGCAGTAACCATAATTTTTCACAACCATCACACAGGATTTCAGAAAAATTTATGTTCGCTGCGAGCGTTTAACTGAAGATGACCTTATGGAATATACGCGAATAAGAATAAGACCATGAATAGAATATATACGATTAAGCCTCTTTAATTTTGAGTGTTTAAATGTGTGAAAAACTTTTTGCACAATAATACCTGTTCTTGGGGCAGTTTACGGTGGTAAGACTCATGGAACAGAGAAACTGAAAGTGGATGGAAAAGAGGCAATACGGTATGCTGATCCGTTTAGCATACCATAATAAATAATAGAATCTGAGAAACAGAAGTTTATCCTTTGGCTCTTTGTTTCGATTTTGAAAATTATATCCTTATTGCTGCTTTTGAAACTGGTAAATAAACTGATTGCTTTCTCTGGTTTGGCTGCAGGGTTAACGAGAACTGTTCTTGACGAACATTTTATTTTTTTTATCGAAGCCTCTGGAGAGGTTTCAATAATTTCAGCAGAAGAGGTATTATTGAAAAAAAGAATTTTCTCTACCTGAACATTTCTGAGATGTCGTATCCAGGCCTGTATTGAATAATTATATAATCTTTCAAATTCGTAACCCGAGTCACTGCTTAAAATCCAGACCCCTCTGTATGGCCAGCAGACAGCTACGACTGCGCAGTTTTTTGAACAGAAACGTTCCAGATAAATCTTATCATAATTTGTTTTCAAAAGAGAAATTGCTGGAAATAGAAGTGCAAGTATTGGTAAACACCATTTTAAGTAGTTCATTGTATACTTTTTGTCTATGGAAATAAAACCGATTAAAAAAAACAGATAACCAAATAACATTTCTACATAGGGTTTGTCCATTTGTACCACACACCATGGAACCCGATCTGCCAGTTTCGAAACCCAGATAAGTAAATCCATCATGAGAGCTGATATTTTCATACAGCCGGAACTTACGGATGGAACAATTGTTTCAAAAAAAAGACTGATAAAAAATGACCACATATTCAGAGTCATTACACCTACAGAGATTAGATTTGCCAGCAATCCAAAAATTGAGATCGATCCGAAATGAAAGATTAGAACCGGCAAGGTACTTAAAAATCCGGAAAATGAAATGTTGAACGTTGCGATGATTCTGGACAGAACATAATCGGCTGTTGCGGACTGAATTTCAGGGACTAAGCGGTTGAGAACCGGTGATATAGTGATAATGCCGATTGTGGCAGAGAATGATAGCTGAAACCCTGGCAGGAAAAGACTTTCCGGAGAGTGAAGAAGCCATAAAGTGCCGGCAAGTCCTATTGATTGCAGTGAATAATTTTTCTTTTGATATAAAAATGAACCGATAATAAGAGTAGCCATGATTGTAGCCCGAAAAAGTGATGGAATAAACCCGATAAAAAGCTGGTAAAGCCACAGCACCACCAGTGCCATAATATGTTTTACTCTTTTTGATACAGGGAAAAGTGCCAGAAAAATGTAAGTTGCAGCGATGAGCATACTTGCGTGAAGTCCAGAAATTGCCAGAAGATGGTAAATTCCTGATTTTCTGAAACTCTCCTTAATTTCGTCTGTGAGATATTCACTTTCTCCTAAAAAGGAAGCCCGAAGAATTGCTCGATGTGCTGGATCACTTAAACGGTCTAATACAGTTAAGACTCTCTCTCTGAATTGCTCTGCAACTTTTTTCAGGGGGTTGGGAGAGGAGATGATGTAAATAGAATCTACTGCCATTTTAGCCCATATATCTTTGGATAACAACACTCGCGATTCATTGAAATCCCAGGATCTCAAGGCTTTGCGAGGGGCTTTGCAATGACCATAAACTATTACTTTGCCACAGGAGACCGGACTTACCTTTCCCGTGCACTGGATAACCTTTCCTTTCAGTATATTAGCTGAATCGAAGGAAGCTGTCTTGCATTTAACCAGAAAACGATACCCCTGTTTTACTGGAACTGGACTGGAGATAATATATCCTGATATTCTGTGACTGCCTCGGAGGGTTTGTATGTTATTTAACAGAGATGAAACGCAGTGATGTTCTGTTGATCTAAGAGTGCAATAAAGCAAAGAAAGGAGAAAGAATATTATAAAGCGGACTTTTCTGGAGTGGGAAAAAACTGCAATAGAGAAAGAAAACATTGCTGAAACAATTTTAATGATATAGAATTTATGCATTGATGGCAGTATATTTAATGATTCAATGGGAATTAAATCAAATGTAATTATTCCTATTGATACTGCTGCCCAGCAGATAAGCCCAGGAAAGCGTGACCAGATAACTAGTCGCGGAAATACACTGGAGAACCAATTACACAATCCAGTAGTGTTTTTCATCAATATTGAGGCCTTTTATGCATAAATCTCGGTTTAATGTAACATACAGGCTAACCAGAAAATTCTTCGGACAACAATAATCTTCTTAATTAATCGAGAACGCAGACAGATAGTTATTATTAGCGGTAAATCTGAATGGAAAAAGCAAAATGTATACAAAATTGATGCGTATCAGTAATATAATTAATTTATATGCTCTAAAGATCGAATAAGGGAATTTTTCTCATGCTTTAGCAGTATTGAACCTGAGTGTTAAAGTCCTGATTTATGGAAAATACAGCATCTACGATATTAATTGTTGACGATGATTATGAAATCCGGGGGATGATATCTGATTTCCTTAGAGATAGTGAATCTTATAATGTACTGGAAGCTGAAAATGGGAAAGAAGCTCTTGAAATACTGAAAAATAATAAAACCGATCTGGTTATCTCTGATATTAATATGCCTGAGATGAAGGGCTTTGACCTGCTAAAGGAGATAAAAGAAAGGTTTCCGTTGATTAAAAGAGTTTTGATAACAGCTTACAATGTTGAAGATTACCTTAATTTGGCCTTAAAATATGATATCGGCAACATATTTGTAAAAACTGCACCTTTTAATTTTTCCGAATTCTCCTCTATTATCGCTTATCTGCTTAATGGTGATATATTTGGTTTATCTCACTACTTTGATGAATCGGTTCCAATAAAAGAAATGAAGATACGCAGTTCAAGATCTTTGGATAAAGATGCCGAATTGATTATCGATCAGATTGGACCAATCGATCAGCCCAAGCGTTTAGAATTAGTAATTGTTGAATTGCTTACCAATGCAATATTTTATGGAATCCGTAATGAAATACCAGATAAAAAGGAGTTGTGGTCTCATGATTTCCTGCTTCCTGAAAATCAAGCGATTCAGGTCTCTGTTGCCAGAGATGATGAGAAGTATGCCATTTCGGTGAGTGACTTTGGGGGAAGACTGAAAAAGTACGATATTCTTTACTGGTTAAATCGGCAGATTAGCCGTAACCAGGATGGATTGCCTCTGGGACTTTATGATTCCCATGGCAGGGGCTTTTTTATTGTACGGAAGTATATTGATCGGCTTATCATTAACATTGATCAAACCCGCAGAACTGAAATAATAATCATTAATTACTTTTCCAGAGTATATAAAGGGTACAAACCTCTTTACATAAATGAAATATGAAGTTTAGTTCGAAAGTACCAACCAATGTTGTACCAGGGACAAAATTGATTGATTATCTGGTACAGAGATTTACCTATCATAACAGGGATGAGTGGGTGGAAAAAATTAAGCGTGGAAAGGTCATGCTTGATGAACGCTACCCTCAACTGAAAGAGAAGATAAGTCCCGGAATGATGATTGTCTACGATCCTGGAGATTTTCAGGAACCACCGGCCAATCTTGATTATTCGATTATTTTTGAAGATGAGTGGTTTTTAGGAATCAATAAGCCATCCAATCTTCTGGTGCATAGGGCTGGAAAATCTTTTAGAAATAATCTTATCTATCAGCTTCGTCATGTGCATCAACCTCCATTCAGCACAGCTCATACTGTCCACAGATTGGATAGAGACACGTCTGGAGTGGTACTGGTTGCTAAAACCGCCAAAGCCAGAGCTGAAATTGGTAAACAGTTTCTGGAGTCACAAATAGATAAAGAGTATGTAGCTATTGTCCAGGGAATCCCTGATATCTCCATTCACAGAGAAGTCTGCTTATCAATAGGCAAGTCTGTAACCTCTGAAATTACTTACAAATTTGGTGTAGATCCCCAAGGAAAAGAGGCCACAACCTTACTTAAGGAATGTGTGGCTCTTGGCAGTTGTCATTCCATGCTGATAGTGAAACCTCTGACAGGAAGAACCCATCAGATACGAATTCATCTTGCCGCTATCGGCCATACAATAGTGGGGGACAAGCTATATGGAATGAATGAAGAAGATTATATAAGATGGAGAGACAGACCTGAAGAAAGAAATGATGAATTACAATTTCCACGCCATGCACTGCACTGCAGGATGATGTCCTTTTTTCACCCTTATACTAAACAGACTGTTACGCTGGAAGCAGAGTTGCCGAAAGATATGCTGGAATTGGCAGAAAAACTGAAGATTATTTAAAAAAAACGGGGCCTCCTGACCCCGTTTAACTTTTGCAAGTTATTTTTTCTTTTTTGCAGCCTTCGCTGGTGCTTTTGCCGGTGCTTTTGCAGAAGTACCTACAATTGCATCTTTGGCGGCTTTTGCGACTTTGAATTTAACAACCTTTTTAGCAGGAATTTTTATCTGCTCTCCGGTTGCCGGATTTCTTCCCATTCTGGCTTTACGTTGTACCAGAACGAGCTTTCCAAGCCCTGGCATAGTGAAACCATTTTTAGCTTCCTTGTATGCCAATTGTGCCAGTGTGTCCAAAAAGGACTTGACCTGTTTTTTCGGAAGCTGAAGAGTTTCCGACAGCTTCGCGACGATCTGAGATTGCGTCAGGCTCTTTCCTGCCATGCGCTCTCCTTTTGTTGAAACAAAGTGGAAAATTGATACTGATATTTATGAAATCAAGTATAAATCAGTGCTAATCTGTTGTCCAGAAAAATTTGTTTTATATATTCATTTTTATACTGAAAACAGGGAGAAATATGCAATTTTACAATTTTTATCACTATAATTATTGGTCGATGAAGGAATAAGCAATGAAAATATTGTTATATACAGTATTTCTTAGGACCGCTTTAAGAAAAAATGCATAAGTTAGGTTTAAAGAAAAAGCTAAAAACTACCACCCTAACCAGTTAATCAGGAGCAGCTCCGATCAAAACCAGCTATAATATCATCTGTAACTATTGATGACAGAAAAAAAAGAATAATGAATTTGACCTTTTAACAGGTACTGTTAAAGGGGTATTTTAAACGTTCTGTGGTCAGTCTGTGACTGTACTTTACTTTGAGAAGTGAATGAAAGATCGGGCTATGGTGGTCGAAGCATCTATAATGAAGACACTATTAATTAAGACCGGCTATTGAAAAATGTCTCTTCGCAGCGAGACTATTATTCCTGGAAGAGTGCTATTCATAAAAAGGTTTATGGGAAAAGTGAAAACAGTTTTGCATAAAATATGTGCCCGCACCGTTACCAGATTAATAATATCAACATTTATAATACTTACGATCAACAGTATCTCTTTTCCGATTGAGATTCATTTTGAAGGTGATGCTCCTTCATATCTTGACTCTCACCTTTCTGAGCGTGAATATAAACGTATAGCAAAATTGTTTGGACTATCACAATCAGCCGAAACCTCTGCGGTTATTGTCACTTTTTATAAAAAAGCCGAAGCACCAGTATTGGGTATAAAACTTCCTGAATGGGGTGGAGGTGGAGCTCTTGGAATCGATAGTATTTTTATTCCTCTGGATGTTGAATATGCATTTTTCCATCAGGATTTCCAGCGCATAATAACTCACGAATTGGTTCATCTGATTATCAACAGAAAATACGGTAACGTTAATATTCCACGCTGGTTTCATGAAGGAATGGCCATGGCACTGTCAGGCGAAATCGATTCTGATGCACCTGTTACTTTGTCAAAAGCGGTTTTGAGCAGAAAACTTTTACCTCTGGATTCTATAAAGTATGTAAACAGGTTTAAAAGAGATAAAGCTCATCTGGCATATTGCCAGAGTCATTTTGCAGTTCAGTTTTTAATGTCGCAATACGGACAGGACCTTCTGCCCGAACTGCTTTCAGAAATTAAAAACAAGTCTTCATTTGAGTCGGCATGTATTCATGTTTTTGGACTAAACAAAAGGGAGATAGATTCAGTTGTAAATCAGAAGATCCGATCACAATACCATTTCAGTTTTTTGCTGACTGATACATTTTTCTGGATTCTTATTCTGCTATTGGCAATAAGCGGATTTGTAGCTACTTTCTTACGTAAGAAAAAACTGATAAAAGAAATGGAGTTGGACGAAAAAGAACAAATCTTCAATGACCAGGAAGGTGAATAGTAGAAGAAAATGAACCTAGGCTGATTTAAGGCCAAGCTTTGAGAATCGCTCGATAAAAAAATTGCAACAACCGACCCAACAGACTGGTATATTTTCGGATACACGAGGATACTGCTGTTTTGTTTAGAATTGCTATCAGGAACTCCTGTTACTTTCACGGAATTCGATTTTTCACCATAGTGTATTTTAACTGAATCAGGCAAATTCATCTATGCTGTTTTCGGGGAGGAGAAAAATGGATCTTTATGCAAAAAAGATATTAGGTTTTCTACAGGCAAATCCCAATCTTGATCTGGAAGCAACGGATATTGCCTTTCATCTGAAACTGGATGAGCAGTTTGTACAAAATTACATGAGTCAATTGCTTCGTCAGGGAGCGGTTGTTAATCGCAAAGATGAATATGGCAGAATCTACTGGCATACCCATGATGAGGAATCGGAGATTGCAGTTATGGAGCCTGTAACAGTTTCCAACCCCGGATACAATGTGGAAAAAAAGATTGAAAATGATGAGCTTGATAGTTTTTTAGACAATCAGAAGAAAAAACTGCCGATCATAAATATTATGTTTATTGTCGCTCTGACAGCAGCTTTTGCTGCATTAGGTTATCTGGGTTTGGAGTCAATCAATGGTAAGATTAACCGGGTCTCTGATTCCATGAAACAAATAACTGATAAAATTGTGGTAAAAACTGAGTATGATCAGCAGAAAAATGAGTTTTCATTAAAAATGATAAAAATGGAGAATGAGATAAGATCTCTTACCAATTTGGTTGATAGCCTTAAAACTGTTATTGCAAGCAAAGAAGCAGAGAATAAACCAAAACCCAAAATCAATGTGAGTAGAACAAGAAAAAAACGCAAATAAAAAAACCTCATACAGAATAACTATATGAGGTATTAAATATTAAGAAATCAAATGCAGAATTATTTTAATTTTTTAACCTGTTTCCCAATATAATCCAGTTTAATAGCTATTGTATAGCCCTTATAACCTTCTTTATTGCGAATATTTTCCGGAACCAGCAGTGCTTCCACAGAATCTGCATCCTTTACACCATTAACCTCAACCGGTATGCACTCAATGACTTTAGAACCTGTACGAGGCGCAAAACTGACTTCCAGAATCGTGCCTTTGGGGATATCATTATTAAATGCATCAGAGTAGGAATTATCCTCCCAGAGCGTTTCAATTTTTTCTCTCTCCAGAGTCTCTTCTACCGATAAACGATCTCCCTTTTTAATTTCGTTATTGGAACCGCATCCTGCTATTGCAAAGACAATTATTGAGAGAAACAAAACCAGCTTGGTTGCTCTAAGCATTAAAAACCTCCTAGTATTTTATTTTTTTCTAAAAAGCAGAATCGATTATTCTGATTTTCTATAAAATTAACACACTACACCTTTGAAGACAACCATTAATGAATGTTTTTTTAAGATTTTTAGTAAAAACCGTTCTGCTATCCCGGTTTTTTTACGCCATTATACAATAAATTCTCAATTAAAAAAATTATTTTTTTGAAAATAATTTTTGCATTTACATTTTTTTCTGCTTTTTTAATTAAATAATAATAATAATAAAAATAAATAGTACACTGATTATTGGGGAAAGAATGCTGCATAGCAGTAAAATTAGTGCAAATATCACAATTTCAATTTGGGCAAGAATTCTCGCAAAAGGTGTTTTTATGAAAAGGCTCTAATTGTATATCAAAAAATGGAATTGTTACGGCTGATCGCTAATAATACCTTTAAAGGAGATTGTTAATGAAAAAAGATCTTGGACAGATGACTCCTGATGAACTTGGTAAAATTTTCCCAATAAAACTTTCAGAACATAAAGCAGAATGGTCAGAATTTTTTAAAACAGAAAGAGAGTTGATTTACCACAGAATCGGAAAGCATTTCATTAATAAAATCGAGCATATTGGAAGTACCGCAGTTGCTGACCTGATCAGTAAACCTACTGTCGATATCCTGCTGGAAATTCAAAAAAGCACTGAAGACCATAGGGTTATCGAAGCATTGAAATCTATAGGTTATCATTATATTCCCAAGCCAGAAAATCCCCCTCCTCATATGATGTTTGTTAAAGGCTACACTCCTGAGGGGTTTAAGGGTCAGGCTTACCATATACATGTGAGATATCCCGGTGATTGGGATGAGATATATTTCCGAGATTATCTTAGAAATAATGCTGAGATAAGAAAACAATACGGAGAGCTTAAAAGGATACTGGCCGTAAAATATAGAAACGACAGAGATGGCTATACCGATGCCAAAACAGAATTCGTAAAAAGGATTAGCGAGCTTGCCAGGCAGGAGCGGAAGATTTCAGAAAATACGAATCAATAATACCCTTGTTTTTCACAGATGGAGTAGTTATTAAGGTATCTGAAATAGAAGATCCATTTCATGGGGCTCTTTTTATTGAACATAAACCGGTAACAATCACTATTGTGTCTGAATTCAAAGATATCCTTTTTCTGAACCACATAATCAGTGATCTCTTTTACCGGCCAACGCAAAACGGAAGAACCGGACTCGAATAACAGTTCTTCTCTGGAGAGAATCAGAGTTCCATTTTCCTTATTTTCAAACACGTGTTCATTGTTTTCTGTCTGAAGTGTAACATTACTGCTTCTAGTTAGTTCATTTTTTCTGTGGGTGAGAAATTCCTGGACTCTTTCTTTATGCATATCAGACCAGTCTTTAAGATCTGGAAGGCAGCAAAATGAAGGATCACTAGAGGTAAGTCTGCAATGCGCATCAATATCCCAGGAACCGTTACAGGAAGTACATTTGATGGTATTATCATTGGTAATCAATGTATCTTCAGCTCCACAGTGCATGCAGATCCATACAAAACGTTCAAGACCTTCTGCCAGTCTAACACCAGTAAAAGGAACTGCCGCATTCTCAGGATCTTTTATATCATTCTGATAAATGTAGGATTTAATGGTATCAAAGATTTCATCAGAACTGAGCTGCTCAATATCGGCCTGTTCAAGAGTTTTAAAATGAAGCAGGATTCTTCCTTTGCGTAGTGAATCTGCCCACCATGGTTTAGTAAGGAAATTACCCTGAAGTCTGACCATTACTAAGGGACAGTTGACCTTTTTGATAATCTTCTCGATACCTCTATAAAGGAGCTGAGTTTCTCCATCCCAGGTCGTTTGTCCTTCAGGAAATATACAGACGGCTTTTTTATTATGGAGGCGTTCAATAGTTGCTTTCATTGCTTTAAAATCGGATGCTCCCTTCCTTTTAGGAATAGAGTCGATACTTCTCAGGTACCAAGCTGATAAGCTTTTTCCTCTGAAACCATCATCATTAACCATAAAACAGAATGGTTGATGAGAATAACCTCCAATCATCCATGGGTCAAAAAATGTCCCGTGGTTAGCAATAACCATAAAGGGTGCTTTGGGGAATTTTTGCTTTCTGTCAGCTTTTGAAAACCGGTAATGATGTTTTATATAGGTTTTTACAAAAGGAACGGAGAAAAGATTCCAGATTATCCACAAGAAAACAGAACGGAAAAACTTCATGGAAAAAATGATCCTTTAAGAAAAAAAGCTTAGTGATTCTCTATAACCATATTGATGGTAAATTCGTGACCGTGATAATATAATTGGATATATATTTAAAAGAGTATATCAATTAAATTGACATTGTTCCTACTTTGAAGAGGGTTAAGTGATTGAAATAATGTAGAGTACAAGTTCAAAGCATAACATGTTTTCTGATCTTTTCAGAATAAGCTTGAGATCAGAAAAATACCACTTGCCCAATCTGTATAACAATCAATACAGATAAAAAAGTCGTTTAAGGGAAACTGAGTCTTTTCCACCTTACTAAGAAGGGGATGGTATGCAAAATCGGGCATTTTCGATAGATGATATTTTGCCGATTATTAAAAATGTTACCATTTTCTCCGGGTTAAGTGATTCGCAAGTCAGAGTAATATTTGAGAACTGCACTATTGTTGATGTAAAAATTGGTGAAATAATTCTTCTGGAGGCAACACCGGCAACAGAAATATTTATCATACTTAGTGGCAAAATCACCATAGTATTAGGGCTTAAAAGTGATGATCCTATTGTTTTATCTGAATTTGGTTCTGGAAACTGCATCGGAGAGGCTTCAGTGATTGGTATTCAGGACCATAGCGCATCTGCCGTTGTAACTGAAGATGCTACATTGCTTGTCTTAAGCAGACAGGTTCTGATGAAAATTTTTGATACAGATAAATCTCTTTTTTCATTGCTCATTCTTAACATAGCTCGCGAAATCGCCCGCAGACTTCATCATACCGATGAAATTTTGCTCCACTATGGAAAAAAAGACAGATCTATCTATCCCACATTTAATCCTAATCTGCTAAAGTAAGCAGTTTTCTTCCATTCTCAAAAAAAATCCGACTCTTTATAGAATTACTCAAATCCATGCTGTCTAACCATTTTATCATCTTATACTGATCAAACCACGGTGAATCCGTTCCAAACAGAATGTTTTCTGCTCCATGTTTATTGAGTATTCTTTTAAACTGTTCCTCAGAAATGTAATCTGAAACCGCTGAAGTATCCAGGAACACCGGTAATCCACATATATGTTGCTCCACCTCGTCCCATAACTTCCATCCACCCAGGTGAGCTGCAACCATGCGTAAAGAAGGGAAATTTCTATGCACTGTCTTAAGAGAATGGGGGAGGGCATGATCGCAGGTGAAAGGCCCAGGATCCTTCCCGGCATGAAATACTACTATTAAACCTGCTGCGGAAAGTTGTTCATAAACTGGAAATAAGGCCCTGTCATCGACATAAAAATTCTGATATTCCGGATGAAACTTGATACCTGGAATATTGTTTTCTTTCAGAAACGCGATCTCCTGCTCGACATTGGGAGTCTGCGGGTGAAGAGCACCAAAAGCAGTAATCCGTTTGGATCTGAGTCGAAGACAATTCTGATTTATTACAGGTACCTGTGAAGGTTTTGTGGCTACTGGTAATACTACCGAATGCTTAATGCCACTTTTTTCCATCGATTCAAGAAGCCCGCTTAATGTTCCATCGGTGTGATTTACGGCCTCCGGCGAATTTGCCATAAGAGAAGCGATAGCCCGCTCAGCAAGATCATCGGGAAATGTGTGCGTATGAAAATCTATTATGTCCATCTTTATCCTTTTTAACTCTTACTACTCAGGTACTGAAATAATAACTGACAAGAAACCAGAAGAACTTCAGAAAAGAATCAGAATTGTACCTGATTAGACAAGCCCTGAAGATAGTAAGCTTTCCATTCCGTTTCTTCGTTTCAATATTTTTTCAGATTATTTCTGATTATTATTCCGGCAATTGAATATTTCTCATTCTATGCTGCGTAATTGACAAGTTTATGTTGAAAGAAATTCTTAACTTTATTCTTTTTCTTCTGCAAGCCTTTCATGTATTTACGGAGGCTTGTCG
>JAAYPC010000133.1 GCA_012519985.1 Fibrobacter sp. | reverse complement strand
GGTAGTGCTGTTGCTGCCGGTGTTTTGCTTGCTTTACTTCAGTAGTTTTTTTGCGAGGGGCCTGGGGGATTACTTCAGGCTCTTCGTTTTTTTATCTGCTTGCCTGTTTTGGTTTTTCACTTTTTGAATTTAGTTTGTTGCAGGAAATGGGACGGGGGATGGAGGTTTAAGGGACTTTTCCCCAGAGGTAGTTTTTTCACGTTTTATCGATTTAAGTCTGGGGTGAAAAGAGCGCTCAAATTACCAATCGTAAAAACCTCAAAGTCTATAATCGTCTTCTGCATTAATTTCTTAGCCGCTTTCTTCTCACCACCTGTTGATATTTTTTTCCAAAATATTCAGACTGCGCAAACGTCGATAAAGCGTAGATTCGCTTATCTTTAGAATTCTTGCTGTTTCAGCCCGGTTTCCTGCGGTCTGCTCAAGAATTGAACAGATATGTTCTGTTTCAATCTGCTTGAGAGATTTCTGCCCTTGGGAGGATGTAAAACTGGCAGTGCGGCCGCTTATGGCTCCGGGCAACGATTCTGGGGTAATTAAGCCATCGGTACTGAGAATGGCAGCATGCTCCATTGCATTTTCCAACTCTCGAACATTGCCCGGCCATTGATAGTTAAGAAGCAGATCTACCGTATCGGTCGATAAACGAAGAGAGCTGATTTTCAGTTTGTGCTGAAACTTTTCCAGAAAATGGCGGGCGAGTGGAAGGATATCATCGGGTCTTTCCCGCAGTGGAGGTACGGTTATCTGAAGCACCCGTAATCTGTAAAGTAAGTCTTTTCGAAATCGTCCCTCCTTTACCAGCATGTCCAGATCCAGATTTGTAGCAGATATAATTCGAACATCTAACAGTTGAGGTTTTGTTTCTCCGACTGGTTTAATTTCCTTTGATTGCAGAAACCGCAGCAGTTTTACCTGAGTAGCCAGAGAGATATCTCCAATCTCGTCCAGAAAGATCGTACCCTGTTGAGCCGCTTCAAATAACCCTATCTCTTTATTGCGGGCTCCGGTAAAGGCTCCTGCTTTGTGCCCGAAGAGCTCGTTTTCCAGCAATGATTCGGGTAAAGCAGAGCAGTTTACTGCCAGAAAAGGATATTTACTGCGGTTGGAAATCTCATGAATCCGGCGTGCCAGCACCTCTTTTCCTGCTCCGGTTTCTCCGGTGATCAAGATAGTAGTGTCAAAAGACGCAACCCGGTAAGCCAGATCTAAAACATTGCGGTAGGCTTTGCTGCGTGTTTCAATCCCAATAGAATCAGAAGACTTTTGAACTGATTTCAGCAGCTTATATTTTTTTGCAAGTTCCCGCTGCTGTTCACTGATTCTTGAAGTTAGTTGCCGGACTTTTTTTTGAATGTCTTCGGCAAAAAAGAAGGGAAGTTCCAGGTTAATGGCATTTCCCCAACTGCTGAGATTTTTCCCGATAAAAGCACAGTTTGATGCCTTGGTCCCCTGGCATTGCGATTCAGAAAAGTAGATGTCCTGACCTAGACAATAAGAGGCATACCCACTTAAATATCCAGCCATTACCCAGCAGACTGGATTTGAGGAGA
Source organism: Fibrobacter sp. (assembly GCA_012519985.1). Lineage (GTDB taxonomy): Bacteria > Fibrobacterota > Chitinivibrionia > Chitinivibrionales > Chitinispirillaceae > JAAYPC01. Next base: position 16,247 of record JAAYPC010000133.1, on the reverse strand, counting down.
TGCCAAATTCAATTTGATGCTGCTCCACTTCTACAGAATCGGTGCATTGGATTTCAATTTCTATTGTCTTTTCCTCTAAAACCAGTTTGGTGACTTCTGCTTTTGCCATGCCCATGATTTCAATTAGCTCAACTGCGGCCATCATCCATTCATTCTTGTCTTTCCAATTAAAGAGTCGCTGCATACCTGCGGAGTCAGCCTGACCCCAGAAGAGACCTTTTCTGGTCAGGATTCTTCTGGCCATATTCTGGCCGATCGATTCGATAAGGTCTCTGCGGAACTGGCTAAGGGATGACAGGTCATGAATGAGTAATCTTCTTCCTTGGATCCCAACAAAACCGGGCGAAAACTGGATTAATTCTGCGATGTTCAGGCTGGATGCTTTCATGGAAACACTGTCAAAAAGACAGTCTGATCCTTTCAAAATGACTGGAAAAATTAAAATATAGTTAAAAAAAACTTCATTTTCAAACCTGTGGGGTGTATTCCTTTTTGGCACACAAAATGCATAAAAAGTGCACTGAAAAAACGGACTTTATAGAAACGATAATCTCTGAAAAACGATTCATTTAATAATTTTTTTCAAGGAATTTGTATGTCAAAATCTTCTGAGGCTTCCATAACCAACCAGATGCATCTGGCTTATAGTGCAATCACAAGCATTAATTCTGATGATGATCTATCGGCATCTTTGCAACTGCAGGGTTTTTCCAGATCAATGATTGATCAGGGTGAAACTTTATACAATGCAGCCACTGAGGCAATAAGCAGTGAAATTATTGCTGAAGAAGAATTGGAAGTAAAGGTGAAAACAGCAGACGAACTGCAGAAGGAAATTCGAAAACTGTATGCGCAGTTTACGGCGACTGCTTCGGAATGCTTTGGCAGAGATGCACTGGAGATGTTAGGGCTTCGCAGTGGAAAGCCTCGCTCAAGCAAGGCATATTGTGAATCATTAAATTCATCTATTATCAAACTAAGCAGATGTCCTGAATTAAGTAAGCGTTTGCAGGCCAAAGGCTTTGATCAGGAGTGCATTAAGCGTGCCTCAGAGGTTACCGCCTCCTATGAGACTGCAATGGGGCAACTGATAAAACTGGAGAAAAATCTGGAAATAGCTACAAAAAAGCGCAATACCGCCATGTTTACATTACGCAACTGGCTTTCATCATTTGCAGAAGCGGTTATATTTGCCTCTGAAAGCAGACCCTACATTTTAAAACAGCTCGGAATGGACAAAAAAGAGCTTTGCGCTGTAGCTCATATTGATATTAGAAAAATAGCCAGAGAACTTAAAGTTCAGTAATTGGCATTAAATAATAATCGGCTCCTTAAAAGGAGCCGCCCGATATGAAGGACCACCAGAGTGACTATGTTTTAACAGCCAGTTCCGGGGGTGCCTATAAGTTTATTACTACTAATAGGATCACCTCCAATCTTTCTTCAGGAGTTACACCCTTATCACTGTATCTCCAGTCGATTCAATGATAACACTGCACCTTTTTTAAGGAGAGTGGCAGGATTTTTTAGATCCTGCGAGGGATACGAGATCGATCTCACAATTAATAAATACCACCATAAAAGGAAAAAGTCAAACGTTTCGGAAGCCAGGTGAAAAAAGATCGTGGGATGGTGTTTTTTTGGAGGAAGGGCAATTTGGGTTTCAGGAGGTGTTCCCCAGGGGTAATAAATTGATAATTAATGAGATATCTTTGGGCAAAATCATCGAAATGCTGTTTTGCCTTGACCGTAGGCTGCAGTGATCAGAGTGTGCTTACAATATATGTGTATGCCGAGTGATTATAGGGAAGTCATTTCTTGATGGGTTAATGGTAGAATTGGAGGAATGAAGATACATTTTGGTTCCAGGGTATTTACCCCAGAGATAAAAAGTGTACAGTCTTAAAATCATCTCCGGGGTAAATTGATTACAGTTTACATTGTAAATCTCGATTAAATTGATTTTGAAACTGGTGTATTAATTTTTGAGCAGAACCAGAGAATTCTATGCTTAGCAAATCCTGGCATTTAAAATCTTAAAATCCCAAGTACCCCGCAGATGAAAAGAAAATGTGTAAAAGTATCATCTCTGGGGTAAATGGAAGTCCCGAAATTGCTCTGTCAACTATTCCTAAAACAGATCTCCAGAAAAATTTCTTATAAATTCGATTTGCAATAGCAAAATCAGAAATATAAAGCCCCAAAAGGCCATAAAGCCCTTTGTAGAAAGCATTTTTCAAAAATTAAAGCAAATGTCACTTTTAAAGCAGATCAGAAATGAAAATCATCCTCTTAGTTTTTCAGGAAATTTCTTTCAGGTTATCTCTTCTACTATTTTTTCGATAAGATACTCCTTGTTCTCCACATTTCTAAATCTGGTTAACATTCTGGAAACTGCGGCTTCTGTAACCCTTAGATATCTGGCAACATCTGCTCCACTGAATTCGTATATACTTTTGCAGATGGTAGCAAAAAGCTCTCTCCCTTTGGATCGGAGGTTAGACTTTCCGGCCCTAAAAAGATCATTTTTTCCCATAAACAACGATTTGGTTATTTTTTCATAGATCATTTCCATTTTGATATTTTCACTGACATAGCGGGCAATCTGTAAACGCCTGCAATTATCTAAATCTATTACTTTCTTAACAAACTCCTCTTTTCCTATCACGTATAATTGCGGTTTCCTGAATCCCTGTTTTGCCCGGTTTGTACTTTTGAGCTTAGAGCTGATATCGTCATTGTTAAAATCTATATCTCTTATAAACTGGTAATATTCTTTTTGGGAGCCTATCCCTATCTTATTCAATATTGCCTCTTTATTTATCAGATCTGAAGTATTGTTTCCCATAAAAACCGAATGACTGCAGAATTTGTAGTGGTTAAGTTCATCCAGGCTCATTTCGCCCAGTTGTACTGGTTCCAGATTAATAGCACGGATAAGTTCTTTTAGGCGGTCATCTTCTACTATGACCGAGCTAAAGCGTGTTGAAAAAACGGCCCCACTACGTTCCAAGACTTTGTTTACCTTTTTGGCAATGATGGAATTAAAATGCTGCATAGCCAGGGAGATAGACTGTTGATTAGACTGAATAACTATGTCATACTGGTTTAAGGCGATAGAAAATGCATGACAAGTGAAATCGTATTTTTTTAGAGTTTTGGCTAACTGCTTGAGGAAGAAGGCTTTAATCTCATCTTTTTTAAATATTTGAAGTTCCTGAACACCGATGGAGAAGACATGATAGATAACACCAGGGGCAACGATTCTGGGTTTTGTGCTCATGGAATTCTCCTTTATTGGGATGAGGAATTTTTTGATGAGATATTTTTTAAAGTATAGTTGCAATTTTCATTCCAGGGAATTGCCCCAGAGATAATGCATTTACAAATCAAAAACGCAACTCTGGGATAACAGGACTTGGAAAGCAGAACCCGGATAAATGATCCTTTTGCAAACAGTTGCCGAATAGAAAATGAGCATGTACGCTTCAAGGCAAGATGAGTCAGTTTCGGCTATTGAAGACATGCTGATCGGAGAAACAATTTCTAAAAGCAATTGAGTATTCTCACTTCTGGAAACGTTAGGATCTTAAGAATCTTGAAATCCGAAATGCCCCGGAGATGAAAAGACAATGCGAAAAATTCTCAACTCTGGGGTACAAAAAAATACTGAATCACTTTGTCAAACCGACAATCCTGAAACGAAAAGTAAAGCACTCAAAAATTTCTTAAAACAGGTCTCACCAATTAAAGAATAATTATGCGGTTTTCATTATTCAGGAAGCATTGTCCCAGAGGTGAAAAGTTAACAGATCAAAAATCATCTCTGGGGTGACAGAAATCGGAAAACAGAATCGGGTCCAAAAAAACATTTTCAAACCGTCACCACTCCAAAACTTCCATCAGAATTAATATCCCTCTGTACAAATGATCATGGATACTCCAGGAAAGTAACCGATTTTTAATCTACCAAAAACCAGGAAAAATCCCTAAAACCCTATTATCCCAGAGTTAAAACCTTGATGGTCAAAAAATCACCTCCGGGGAACATGACCGGATCAGAATCCAAATAAAAACCTCCCCCCCCCTATTCCTCTCCCCCCTCTCCAGCCGCCTTCCAGGATAATATCACCCTTTTAAAAACGAAATCCATCTATCACTCCCGAAAAAAACTATTTTTCCCGTTTCCATTAAACAACTCGGTATTTAGCAAAATCCCCTAAAAAAATATCCCAGGAAATATATGAATCAGGAATACATTATTATCGAAGGCGCAAAGCAGAATAATCTCAAAAACCTTAACCTGAAGATCCCACTAAAGAAAATGACCGTTATTACCGGGGTAAGTGGCTCCGGAAAATCATCGCTGGCATTTGATACTATCTATGCAGAAGGACAGCGCCGCTATGTGGAAACCTTCTCCTCCTATGCCCGTCAATTTCTGGATCGTATGGATAAACCCAATGTAGATAAAATCGAGGGTATCCCTCCAGCTATTGCCATCGACCAGACTAACCCAGTACGCACCTCCCGCTCTACTGTAGGAACGATGACCGAAATTAATGATCACCTCAAACTGCTCTATTCCAGAGCAGCTTTTCTGGTGTGTCAGAAATGTGGCGAAAAAGTAAAGTCCGATAATCCCGGTTCTATATGCAAAGAGGTGTTCACTCTTTTTGAAGGTAAAGAGATTCTGGTTACCTTTACGGTTCATATCCCGCATAATTTTAAAAAGCAAGAAGTGATGGATCTGCTTTCAAATCAGGGATACACCAGAATCCATACCGAAAAGGATGACTCCATAGAGGTGATCCAGGATCGGCTAAAAGTGGCAAAGGATAACAAAGACCGGCTGGTTGAAGATCTGGAGGCTGCACTAAGATATGGAAACGGGAAGGTTTCTATCTTGCCTGTCGATGCTGGTAGCAAAAGGAAAGCACATGCATTCTCCAGTGGTCTTCACTGTGCCCAGTGTGATATTCAGTACAAAGAACCTACAGCAGCCCTTTTTTCATTTAACACACCTGTAGGTGCCTGTGAGAGCTGCAAGGGTTTTGGAAGGGTCATTGGAGTGGATTATGATCTGGTCATTCCCGACTGGAATAAATCCCTGAAAGATGGTGCGGTAAAACCATGGCAGACCAAAAGCTTCAAGGAATGTCAAGATGAACTTATCAAATTTGCCCGCAAAAAAGGGGTTCCGGTGGATATTCCTTATAAAGACCTCTCAGAGGCTCAAAAAGAATGGGTACTGGAGGGTGAGGGCGATTTTGATGAGGGGAAATGGTATGGCGTGCGCCGTTTTTTCCAGTGGCTTGAAACCAAGAGCTATAAAATGCACATCCGGGTGCTTTTGTCCAGATATCGCGCTTATCATATATGTTCCACCTGCAATGGTGCCAGACTTAAAGCAGAAGCTTTGCAGTGGAGACTTGGTGATGAAAAAGGGTTGACAATTCATGATGTCATGCTGCTTCCGATACAGGATTCGCTGGAGTTTTTCCAGAATCTCAGACTTCCGGCACCTTTTGATGAAGCAGCGGAAATGGTGCTTCAACAGATTCGCACCCGTCTCAAATATCTCACAGAAGTTGGTCTGGGCTATCTTACCCTTGACCGGCAATCAAGAACCCTGAGTGGAGGAGAAGTTCAGAGGATAAACCTCACTACAGCTTTGGGGACTTCACTGGTAAATACGCTTTTCATTCTGGATGAACCCAGCATTGGACTTCATTCCCGTGATATCAACCGTCTTGTAAAAGTGCTGCATCGCCTGAGGGATGCCGGTAATACTATTATTGTAGTTGAACATGATCCGGAGGTGATAAGAGCTGCAGATTATGTGCTGGATATGGGACCTGGACCAGGGGAGATGGGAGGTAAAGCAGTGTTTTTTGGCTCCCTGAAAGAGCTCTTCTTGTCAAAGGAGTCAAAAACCGCTCCTTATCTGAATGGAGAACGGAAAATCGAAAACACCTCTTCCGATCCGCTTCCCAATAGTAAATCTCTGATTATTAAAGGTGCAGCAGAGCATAATCTGAAGAACATCGATGTGTCGATACCACTGGGGCGTCTGGTGTGTATTACAGGTGTCAGCGGTTCAGGAAAATCCACTCTCATGCAGCAGGTCTGTTATTATGGATTGAAAAAAATAAAAGGAAAGCCGGTTGATATCCCAGGCAAGTGCGATTCTATCGAAAATCATGAGGCTTTCACAGATGTAATCATGGTCGATCAGACCCCAATTGGAAAGACAACCAGATCCAATCCGGCCTCATATATTGGTGCTTTTGATGAGATCCGATCGCTTTTCGCAAAACTACCGCTTGCCAAAAGCAGAGGATATACTTCTGGTGATTTCAGTTTTAACTCAGGGACCGGTCGATGTCCTCTCTGTGAAGGCAGTGGTTTTGAACATGTGGAGATGCAGTTTCTCAGTGATGTTTATATCAGATGTCCTGAATGTGATGGTAAAAGATATCGCTCGGAAATTCTGGAAGTCAAAATTGCCGCGCAGGAATTATCAAAGAGGTTTAAAGGCGTGGAGTTATCAATCAACGAGGTACTGGAATTGACGGTTGAGGATGCCTGTGATTTCTTTGCAGGACCCTGCGGACTCAAAAGCAGTCTGTCACCGCTTAAAGATGTGGGGCTTTCCTATCTGAGACTGGGGCAGCCTTTACCTACTCTTAGTGGTGGTGAAGCTCAGAGGTTAAAACTTGCCGGCCACCTTGCCGAAGGACTCTATCAAATAAACAAAGAAAAACTCTTTCTTTTTGATGAACCAACTACTGGACTGCATTTCCAGGATATCGAGGTTCTGATGAAAGCCTTCAGAAAGCTTCTGAAGGAAGGACATTCTGTGGTGGTGATAGAACACAACCTGGATGTAATAGATGGTTCTGACTGGCTGATCGATCTGGGACCGGAAGGGGGTGAAGAGGGAGGACGGATAATATTTACCGGTACACCTGACCAGATCGTAAAGTGTAAAGAAAGCCACACGGGTAAGGCCCTGCTCAAATACAGGAAAACGCGAAATAAATCGTTAGCGCCGATTGTTCAAAAATTATCAACAGAAGAACCTGTGGCTGCATTGAAAGATGAAATAACTATAAGAAGAGCCAGAGAACATAACCTGAAGGATATCAGCCTGAGCATTCCCAGAAATCAGTTTACTGTTATTACAGGAGTCAGCGGAAGCGGTAAAAGTACAGTAGCTTTTGATATACTTTTTGCCGAAGGGCAACGTCGATACCTTGAATCTCTGAATGCCTATGCCAGACAATTCATTCAGCCTGCTTCAAAACCGGATGTGGATGCGGTTCTGGGAATTCCTCCTACCGTTGCAATCGAGCAGCGTACAAGCAGAGGTGGAAGAAAAAGTACTGTGGCTACAGTCACCGAAATCTATCATTTCCTTAGACTGATGTTTGTAAAACTGGGTATTCAACATTGTCCGGACTGCAATCTTCCGATTACATCCCAGAGTACCGATGAAATTATTGCTGATACCATGAAACGTTATCATGGAGAAACAATTTCGGTTTTTGCACCTCTTATTATTAACAGAAAAGGTTCGTATTTTGATCTGGCTCAATGGGCGTACTCACAAGGGTATTATAAGCTTAGAACCGATGGAAAGATCCATTGGGTTGATCAGTTCCCCCAAATAGACAGGTATAAGGAACATCGTATAGAAGTTGTCATGGGTGATATAGTTGTTAACCCGGAGAACGAGAAAGAAATACGGGAAATGCTGGAAAAAGCATTCTATTTCGGTAAGGAAACCGCTTACATCGAAACAAAAAGATCATCACGAATTGTTTCCAAATCCAGAAGCTGTCAGCAGTGTAGAAGAAGTTTTGATGAACCCGATCCGCGTTTGTTTTCTTTTAATTCAAGACATGGATGGTGCCCGAACTGTTTTGGTACCGGACTGGAAATGGGCGGTTTTGATGAAAATCAGACCGGTGAAGAGATTATGTGGAATGAGTGGTGGGATGGGAATGAACGTACCTGCCGGGTATGCAATGGAAAACGGCTGAAAAGAGAAGCACTCTCAGTTTATCTTAAAGGGAAATCTATAGACGAGTATACAGCTTTGTCGGTCAAGGATGCCCATGCAATATTTCGTTCTTTCAAATTAACCGGCAGAGATTCTCTGATTGCCAGCAGCATTATTGCAGAACTGCTTTCAAGGTTGCAGTTTCTGGAACATGTTGGTCTGGACTATCTGACCCTTGACAGAGCGGCACCAACCCTGAGCGGCGGTGAAGCACAAAGAATCAGGCTGGCTGCTCAGTTGGGTACAAACCTCAGGGGCGTCTGTTACATTCTCGATGAACCAACCATCGGGCTTCATGCAAGAGATAATGTCAGGCTCCTGGATACACTGTTCAGACTTAAGGATAAGGGAAACTCGGTGGTAGTGGTCGAGCATGATGAAGAGACTATACGCAGGGCGCAACACCTGATTGACCTTGGCCCTGGAGGAGGAAAGACCGGAGGAAGACTAATTGCACAGGGTACTATTAAGGATATTCTTAAAAGCAGGGAATCTCTTACCGGACAATATCTCAAGAAACCACTTGCCCATGATCGCACACGAAGGCTTGTTGACAGTGAAAGATCTGTACATATAAATGGTGCAACTCTGCATAATCTGAAATCAATCGATGTCTCCATTCCGATGGGGACATTTGTATGTGTCACTGGAGTGAGCGGAAGCGGAAAAAGTACTCTGATCAGGGATATTCTTTATAAGAACCTTAAAGAGCGGCTTTCAGAGAAAAAAGAAGGGCCTTACTATGGGTGTAAGGAAATAACCGGATGGGAACAGGTCGGCAGGGTCCTGGAAGTAGACCAGAGTCCTATCGGTAAAACGCCAAGATCCTGTCCAGCCACTTATGTGGGGTTTATGGATGAGATACGGAAAATATTTGCAAAGACTCCAGAAGCCATAATGCGTGGGTACACTGCAAGCCGGTTTTCTTTTAATACTGACAAGGGACGCTGCCCATCATGTGATGGACAGGGGATGAAAAAAATAGAGATGAGTTTTCTTCCTGATGTGGTTGTTCCATGTGAGACCTGTGGGGGACAAAGGTTTACACCAGAAACCCTGGCCGTCAAATTCAAAGACAAATCTATCGCTGAGATTCTTAATATGAATATTGATGAGGCGGTAGAGTTCTTTACTGCTCATCATTCCATCCATCATGATCTTAAATTACTTCAGGAGACCGGGCTGGGATACCTGACCCTGGGCCAGCAGAGTCCAACTCTTAGCGGAGGCGAGGCGCAGAGAATAAAACTCATTACAGAGCTGGGAAAAGCCAGAGTACAGACCAGATCGCGTAAGAAAACTGTCAACCACACCTTATACATTCTGGATGAACCAACCGTGGGACTGCACATGGCTGATGTAGACAAACTGATACAGGTTCTACACCGACTTGTAGACGCCGGAAATTCGGTAGTGATTATAGAACATAACCTCGATGTGATAGCAGAGGCAGACTGGATAATCGATATGGGTCCGGAAGGAGGAGTTCAAGGGGGCAAGATAGTGGCCCAGGGAACACCGGAGCAGATCGCAAAGCTGAGAAGAAAAAATTATACTGCTCACTTTTTAAAGGAACTGATGATTTCCAGGAGAAATGTCAATAAAAAAGGAAGATTATAAAATTCTCTAAAAAATTAGCACTAAAGAAACCCTACCATAAACGAACAGGATGGACGCGAAATGGAAATTCAAAAATGTATTAAAGAATCGTTTTCGGTTATTGGAAAAGAAGGCTCAACAGAAGAGGGGCTTGGGTTTATTAAGAAATTATGGGATGATGCAAACTCCCACTTTACTGAAGTTGCTTCGTTGGCAAAAAAAGATCAGAATGGTAGTATTCTTGGGGTATGGGGAGCAATGTCAGATTTTTCCCGTTCCTTTAAACCCTGGGAAGATAATTTTACAAAAGGTCTCTACCTTGCTGGTGTTGAGGTGACAGATGATGCCCAACCGCCTCAGAATTGGGTAAAATGGACGATTCCAGGTTATGAATATATTTATGTAAAAAACGAAAACCAGAATACATTTACCGAGGTTATAGACTATTTAAGCAAAAACAACATTCAACTCGCAGGTGCTGTCCATGACTTTATCTGCCCGGAAGATGGGCAAGGATATATGTTCTTTCCAATAAGAAGATTATAATTTTACGGTAACATCAAACATAATCAGGCAAGGATTTTTAGCAAGTAATTTCCTGCAGAATTTTGTGATTGCTGCCTGCAAAAGCTGGTTTAACAGAAAATATAATCTCAAATGAAATATATTTGCTTAAGCTCACAAAACATGTACACATGCCAGAACTCCTTAAGTTCTGGCATGTGTACCTCAGAGATCTCTTTACCAGCGACCACCACCACCGCTGCCTCCAACTGTGGTTATTCTGGATGATACAGAAAGATTACTTGAGATAGAAGTACCGGGTGTATATTTTTCGCCTTCATATAATCCGTCTTCCTTGATGCCTCCGGAAACACTTCCACCGTAATAATAATTATAGGTGCCATTGATCAGATCAGGTGAAGAAAAGGCTACCCATTGGTACTTATACGCTGGTGAAAATGTAAAAAGGATTTCTCCATTTGAGTTCTGAAGATTGATTAACGTACCAGCACTTTGTGATGATGTTAATCTGGCGATTAAACAGTTCTGTTTTGAATTCGTGCTAGGTGTAATGGCCATATCGGCTGTGCCTGCAGCCAACAGGAAACCACCATTGACAACCATGTAATAACCGCTTCCATCTCCGATATCAAACACACCGTTCATGCCTTTTTCCGGACCATGCACGATTGTGATTCCCCCGTTAATTTCTATGTTCCCATTTGCATCAAGACCATCTCCACCAGAGTACACTGCTAAATATCCACCATTGATCTGAAGCAGGTGACTTGGTGAATTATTTACACCACCAGGGCCCCATCTACCGCCACCTCCGGAACTGGAACTGCTTCCACCAGCCACATTGATTGCATCATCGCTGCCGACTATTACACTCTTTCCACCGTTAATGGTAATGGCCGAAGCTTCCAGTCCTTCATAGGATTTTATGACATTGATTTCACCGCTATCAATTACTAATGTTGATTCTGCATGTACACCATCATCGGCTGTAGATATTGTGAAGACACCACCTTTGAAAGTAATAAATCCATCGGAATGTATGCCGTCATCAGCGGAATTGATGGTAAAGGTACCGCCGGTAAAGAGTAGTTTGTTTTCCGCTTTGATCCCCTTTGCGCTTACATTACCGGAGACATTTTTTTCACTGCCACCGCCAGTAGTTATATCGATTTTTCCGCCACTTATTTCTACATAATTGGCTGCCTGGATACCGTCTTTATCAGCATTAATTTTGATATCACCATCTTCGATTTGTACATATCCTGTAGACGCATTACCGCTATCGGTAGAAGTCAGACCATCACCTTTGGCAGTTATATCTATTGTACCACCGCGTATTATCAGTTTGTCTTTTCCTCTGATGCCGTCGTCAACAGAATTGATGATAAAATTACCACCGCTGATGAGCAGACCATCTTTACTTACAATAGCATCACCGTAGTTACCGTTAACAGTCAGCTTTCCATTGCCTCGAAAGATCAGATCATCCTTGCTGAAAATTGTGGCATTCGGTTCATCATCTTCGTAAAAACCAGTGTATGTGGAAGCATCGGAAAAAGTATTGTCGGAACCATCTGCCAGCTCAATGATTGTGGTTTTAGCATTTTGGACAAACAGGGGAGAGGTAGAAGAGTTACCGATTTCTACACCATCGAGAATAAGAATGACATTGCCATCATTCTCTGCATTTACTACTATCTGTCCATTCGTAAGTTTGCCGCGGATATTGTATGTCCCCGAAGATGTGATTGTTACTTCAGTCCCATTGACAGTAGCTCCGCTTCCTGAAACTTCGATTTTGTCGGTTAAAAGCGAAATATCGGTATTATTGCTTATGGCAGGGGATTTTTCCATTTTAATTTCAATATTTTCCAGATTACTGCTTTCCAGTGGAAAGATTTGAGTCAGATATCCGTTTTTCGAAGCTACAAGTGTATCAATCTCTTGAGCAGTGATTTTTGTTTCTTTAGTGTACTGTGGATTACCCTTACTTTTTAGTGTAAGCTTACCGCCTTTAAGGGTGATATTCTTTCCTATTGAAAACAATGATCCGGTATATAATAGATTTTCTGTAGATAAACGAATACAGGTGATACCAGGACTGAGTTCAGGAAGAACAACGCCATAGTGGTCATTACTTAGATTATCGGTTTTAAGGCAGGCGATTTTTTTACCATTGATTGAAAAAAGTTCTACTCTCGATGAAACATCGGCTGAGACCAGTGAAGAAAAAACAAGCACATTATTTTTTATCGAAAAAAGGTTGGTCGGTTGGGTATGATCTATTGTATTTAATGCTACTGTGGATTTAATACTGAAGGAACCGTCAGATCCTGAAATCGTCGAAAGACCTTTATTTTTCATGGATATATTCACGCCGGCAATTCCTGCCGATGTTTCTTTATCAATAGCTTTACCTGACAGTGAAATTTCCCCGGCATCAGCAAAAAAAAGATGACTGCTTAGAAGCACAGCTACAATTGCTCTTAGTCTGCTCATAATGAATCCTTACTCGATTTTTCTTGTATTACGATAAATATAAACCTTTTTAAGATCGATTTCTCAGAAGAATATTTGGAATAATTACAGGATAGTGGCAAAGCAGTAGGATGATCCAAGGCGTTTTTTTTCTTTACTGCAACAGCTATCATCCTGGTCCTGGATAGTTGCCTCAAAAAAATGGTTCGTAGTAAAAATCGAGCTGTATAAAATGATGAGAAAAGTGAAATAAATGGTAGAAATTGTTGATGCGTAAATCACAACGTCATAATCGCAGGGGGAGATACATAAAACCAATTCTCTTTCTCTCCAATAGCAGTTATATCAACAAGATATTTCCCCGTCAGAATATCGTTTTTCATATATTGACTTATTATCAGCGGATACACCTGCAGGTGGTTTACTTTTTTAGAGAAATTAATCAGAAAATCAACTTTTGTTTTTTTCCCTGTCGGAATTAGCAGGTTGTCGATAGAACCGTTTTTTCCACCGGGTATCCGCAGGCATACTGTCTTGCTGTTTTGGGAAAGAAGATCAATTCCAAGTACTGCAAGGGTTTTTTGAGGTTGTGAACCAGTCCAAGGCTGTTTCTGTATTGAAGGGGGAACTTTGAGGGATACAGGCTTTTTCCTTTTGTTGGGTGGAGAGTACAGTTCCAGAACTTTTGGATCATTCATACCTTACTCCTTGAAGGTGTTAATATATGTATAAGATGAGAACCGGATTTTTGTTTTACGATGAACTTTAAATCGGGAGCAATAAACAGAATTAACAAAGGAGCAACAATTGGTAAATAATTTCTGCTTATTCAGAACACAACAGAAAAATCAGATTCGAGCATGAAAGAAGAATTAATGGATACTTTTTTGATTACCCAGGGGTTTTCAATTATTCTGATTTTTTCAGAGTGATAACTCATTACGAATTGGGGATGAAAGATTGGTGGATATTGCCCAGTGTTACTTTGATTGCTGGGCTATGGGTAATGAAATCCTGAAATTCAAAAGTAAACTGAAGTGTAATGTATTTTGCCATTTTCATAATGATATACTCGAAATGATGGCTGTCTGCCAAAGGCTTTGCTAATCGGTGGAGCTATAAAGAGTGGTATGGCTCCAATCATGTGAAAACCATCTCTGTGGAAATGTCCGGTAAAAACAGCTTTTACATTGTTATTTTCACAGATATTCTGAAATTTCATTAACTTTTCTGCTGACCACCCCGGATGAATAGCATTGGAATAAAAGTCTACTGTGGTAGGACAATGTTGAAACACGAACGCAGGGAGAATCGATGGCTTTGTTTTAAGTAATGAATCCAGTACACCCAATGGTTCATAGATACAACTGCCTTTAGCGGTGATTTCAAGATTGTACAATAATATTATGCTGTATTTTTGCTTATCGATACGTCTGTTAAAATTTCCAAAGTAACTTGTAAATGCTGCAGAATCCTTTTTAAAATGGCCTTCACGGATATCATTATTACCAGGTATATAGTAAACAGGATATTTACAGGTTTTCATTATTGCCATACCACTGTTCAATAACTGAGGATTGTCAGTTTCATTCGATGTAACATCTCCGGTATGAATAACAAACTCTATTGAAAAGGGCAGCTTGTTAATTGCCTTAATTGCATCTGAAGTTCGTTCGAGATTAGCGGGGTCTCCCCAGTGAGTATCGGTGATCTGAACAAAGTAAAAATCGGTATGTTCGGTAAAACCCAGTTTCAAGCCAAATGTTATCAGAAATAATAATAGAAATCTCAATACATTATTCATGATAATTCTCAAGAAGTCTGCTAAATAAAAAATTGAAGGAGTTGCAATCGGATAAATAACTTATGTCATTCAGGATTCAAAAAGGAAAAAACGACATCCGGATATGAATATTGCATGGTTAAGATTATCTCAAGTTAGAAATCCACTGTCTGAATTAAAAATAAACAGGAACTTTTTTTCAAACCGGCCCTAATAAAAAACAGGTAATAACCTCTTTCGGGTTTAAATGTTTTTTGTACGCTTTCGAAAATATAGAGACCAGAAATGTGCAGTTTCCAGTTGATCTGAAGAGTACTGAAATACTTTGGAGTAGACTTTTTTCAGCAGGTCATCTTTAGAGTTTACTTAACCTCTTTTAGATCAGGATGAGACTTCTTAATCTTTGCAGACTCTCTCATTTAAGAATAATGGAAGGATTTATCAGAATTTCATAAAGAATTCCCACCCACATCGATGAAGCTTGGAGTTAAACCGAAAACGCCTGGAATTTAATCTCGAAAGCTTTGCATCTTTTCGTTAAAGCTTTCGTGGTAAGGTAAAATGCTTTGGATCAAGAGCAAAATCCTTTAGTGTCGAAACCAGAATACATTAGCTTAAAATGTGAATACTTTGAAATAAGACCCAAATACTTTGGTATTCAGATCAGAATACTTTGTCCCAAAATACAAATACTTTGGAACAAGATTAAGATACTTTGATGATGAGACCAGGATACTTTAACTTAAAAAACAAATACTTTAGAATATGATCAGAATACTTTAATATTCAGACCTAAATACATTAGTTAAAAATGCAGATACTTTGAAATAAGATTCAGATACTTTATTATTCAGACCTGAATACTTTGTGTCAAAATATAAATACTTATGAATATGATCATGGTACTATGATGTTCGGACCTGATTACTTTAGATAAAAATGCAAATACTTTGAAATAAGATTCATATACTTTGATATTCAGATCTGAATACTTTATATCAAAATACGAATACTTATAAATAAGTTTAGAATACTTTGATGTTCTAATACAAATACTTTGGCTCAAAACACAAATACTATGGAATATAACCGGAATACTTTGATGGTCAGACTAAAATACTTTGGAAGTAAACTAAAAATGTTTAGTATTGAAAGAAAAAAACTTGAAATTAACTCAAATTTTCCTTTAGAGCCATTACGAACGTATGTGAGGAGTCTGGTAAAGCATGCGCCCTTTATTAGTCTCGGCTAGCCACTGCAGTCAGTAAGTCAGAATGCGGGCGCTATTACCTTCTAAATTAAGATAACTCGTTACTACTCAGGTATCTGATGGCAAAAGAATAACGTTACAATATCAAATATGAAAAAAATAGGAATTAATATCAAAACAATATCTAATCAGAAGTAATCTGGATAGAATATTTAAATTAAGAACCGGAAATGTGAAAAATGCTTAAAGACATTATCTGCCTTAAGGTTTCAATACCTGAGTAGTAAATCACTCTCTTTTTCTGTCTCGGATAGGTTTTATAACCGTATAAAGATCAGAAATGGTCCAGGTTTTACAACGAAAAATGTTTTCATAAATTTGAAGACAATGGATGCTCGCATTCTGATGTCTATCTATAGGGCTAGCTGTAACCAATAAAGGGCGCATGCCTTACCGTTTATCTAATTTCTTCAGAGTTTATAGAAGACTACTGTACGGAAATGAGTGAGGAAATAATAATGGGTGGGTTCTCGATTTACAAAAACCGTCTAATGAACAATTTGGGATTAATAGGGAAAAGCTTC
>JAAYPC010000132.1 GCA_012519985.1 Fibrobacter sp. | reverse complement strand
TTTGCAGCTCGTCAATGTCAAAGTTAAAAGATGGGGGTCGCAGTGATACATAAATTGGTATTGCTCCGGTTAAAATTGCATCAGCTCCATAATTTTCGTAAAAAGGGGAAAAAACTATTACTTTATCACTTGGATTTGTCACAGCCATCATTGCAGCCATCATTGCTTCGGTGCTGCCGCAGGTTACCACGATATTGAAATCAGGGTCGATTGGAATTCCCATGAAACGCTGCTGTTTTTCTGCCAATGCTTTTCTAAAGTTTTCCGCTCCCCATGTTACTGCGTATTGGTGTGGCCCTCTTTGTGCAACTTCTTTAAGAGAGTCAATCAGTTCTCTGGGTGGGTCAAAATCCGGAAAACCTTGTGACAGATTGATTGCACCGGTCTTGTTTGCAATGCGAGTCATTCGTCTTATAACAGATTCGGTGAAGGTTTGGGTTCGAGTGCTGATTTCTGCCATTCAATTACTCCTGATCCATTTAAATTCAGAAATTAAGATTGTTTTCTTGCCAATATACTTCCATAAACAATACGACCAAAAAAATTACCATTTTTTAATCGATATCGTGCTTCATCTTTAAGTGCCTTTGCAAGAAAGGTACTGACAATCCCTCTTTTGAGCAAAGAATCTGCTCCTCTGTCCAGAACGGTCAGTAAATAGTGAGAATCATTTTCAGATATATACCCAAAACTTCGCTGTTTAATTACAAAAAAGCCAATATCTGTGACCTTTTTCGATAGTGTCTGAATCAGAAATGAATCATGTGAAATAATACTTTGGGCTTCCTGGGCACAGATCTGCAAAGGATCATTATTGTCAATTGAAAAAGTGATAGAAGAATAATCTCCGTCAAAAATAAGAAGCTGTCCATTATTACGAAGTACCCGATAGGCTTCGAGCAGGGCAGATTGTGAATCGGGAATATGACACAATGTTGTGTGGAAAATGACGACATCGAAAGATTCATCAGAAAATGGAACATCTGTTCCATCACCCAATACGAAACGTAAAGATTTGAATTCTTTACCCAGATTGCATGCCTGGTTTACAAATATCGGTGATGGATCAAGTCCTACAGTTTCAGCAACACCTGGCCATATAGCTATCTTGCGGGCTATTGCACCTGTTCCGCAACCGATTTCAAGAACTTTTGCATTATCAAGAGTTCCAAGATCCTTTAGTAATGATGTCGACATTGACTGTTGCTGAGGATCTGTTGCCCGCAATTCCAGTACTGAAGCAATCTGATTGGTAATATCATCTGGTAAATTTATGATGTCAGCGTAAAGGTCGCTCATACCTGCTACTCCTACTTATTCCAGAACAGAAGTTTTTGTTTGAGATACTCCAGTAACTCCATTGATAACAGTGCAATTAATCCGGTATAAACGATTCCGGCAACCATTCGGTTATAGTCGGCAAAGTCTGCATAATATTGTACAAATCGACCTAAACCGGTAGTTGCCCCGAATAATTCTGCTACAGTGAGCATGATGAACGAAAGGGCCAGACCAATGGTCATTCCATTAAAAATGTGAGGCAATGATGCCGGTAATACAATTTTTCTGAGATAATCGAAATATGATAATCCAAGAATCATGGAATTATCTAAATACCGCAACGGTGTTGATGCTGCGCCTGCGGAAGCATTTATAAAAACCGGCCAGAACGCACCAATGAAGATTACAAATGATGAGGACAGATAGAACGTAGGAAGAATTGCAATTGCATAAGGAATATAGATCGTCGGTGGAACGGGTGCGACGACTCGTGCGAAAGGAAAAAACATTCTGCGCAAAAAGGGAGATACTCCTACAATGATCCCGGTAAATATTCCGGATACAACTGCAAGTATGTAACTGGGAAAAAGAACAAGGAAAGATGACCAGGTTCCTAAGCCAAGCTCCGGTAAAGAGTCCCACAATGTTCGGATTGCAATTAACGGAGTAGGGAAGAGCTGGCTGTTAGGCAATATGCGACTGGTGCTTACAATATGCCATAAAATGATAGCTCCGACAAAAAACAAAGTTCCTTCATGGTTGTAAATAATTGAGTGCTGTTTTCCTGAACTTTTGCTTTTGTAGTCATTTTTAGATGACAGTAACTCCACTTTTATTCCTGTCCTGTTTTTTTTGAATATGCTGCTCATATAAATGCTCCATCACCATTTGCAGTGAATATTGTATTCAGATGATTTTCCATATCAGAATGAAAGTAATCGACAATCTGTTCCGAAAGTTTTCTATAGAGAGCCGATGAAAAAAGGTTTTGGCGATTTCGTGGATGAGGAAAATCCACCCTGACATCCGCAATGACACGTCCGGGCTTAGATCCTAATACCACAATCCTTTCTCCAAGATAGAGTGCTTCCTCTACATCATGGGTAACAAATATTATGGTACGTCTGATAGCCGAGCCACTCCAGATTTGCAGAAAAAGATCCTGTAAATGTGCTCGATTGGCAGGATCCAGAGCTCCGAATGGCTCATCAAGCAGAAGCATCTCCGAACCAAGTGCAAGAGATCTTGCAATTGCAGCTCTTTGACGCATACCTCCGGAGAGTTCTCCCGGATAACATTTGCCCTTATTTCTGAGGCCAACCAAATCAAGATATTCATCAATGTAGGATAAACGTTCTTTTTTGGATGTCCCTGGATATTTTTTATCAATAGCCAGCATTAAATTCGCTTGTACTGTCATCCATGGAAAAAGTGAATAATCCTGGAATACCAGCCCTCTTTCGATATTCGGATCCGATATGGGTTCTCCTTTCCAGTAAAGTCGTCCTTTGTCAGGATGTTCCAACCCTGCAATCAACCTTAGAAGGGTTGATTTGCCGCACCCGCTCAAGCCCAGAAGACAGATGAATTCACCTTGCTGGACATGTAATGAGATATCCTGTAAGACCGGACCACCTCTGTTGTAACTGAATGACAAATTTTCTATGAGGAGACCGGGCATGTTATCATTTTGCCCGGACTTCTGAGATTCATTAACTATATCCACTATAAACGATTCCTTTCTTTGAATTCATTTATGAGTTTTTGCCAGTACTCTTCTTTAGGGTTAGCTTTTGAAAGTGAGTCAAGAGCACTGCTGTAGAGATCTACATTAATGAAATTATGAATCTTGAGATCGGATTCCACAAAGCCATTTGCCACCATTGTTTTCCAGAAATCATTGACACCCTTTACATTTGGATCACTGGACTGATCGAGGTTTGGACTGTAAAAGGCTTTTTCCAGAATTGATTTGTCAAGTTTAACATATTTGCTTATGTGTTCAATGGTCTTGTTCTTATTTTCTTTTGAAAATTTCTCAGCACGCAGTAGCGCACGGATAAGTGCCGTCCACTTTTCAGAATCGTTAAGTGATTTTTTTTGCACGGTGACTCTGCAGCAGGGGTGGCCTGGAGCCAGGTCTTTGGTACGGATAACTACTTTCAAACCCTGGTTTTCCGCAGTAATGTCGTAAGGTCCCCAGATAACACCAGCATCAACCTGATTACTTTTGATCGCTTCGATCACAGCAGGAGGATTTTTGAGTTCAAACAGTGTAATATCTTTTTTCCAGTCGATCCCATTTGCGTCAAGTGCACCCCGTAAAACAGCATCACC
>JAAYPC010000131.1 GCA_012519985.1 Fibrobacter sp. | reverse complement strand
CTTCTGGAGAAAACAAATTAACGCCTTGAAAAATAAAGAATTAGAAGGTGGCAGAAGTGCTTTCTGCAAAGGTGTTCCGGGTGCAAAGGGAATCGGGGATTCACAGAAATTCAATAAGTCACTTATAATTCATACTTCATGGCCCCGACATTTAAACTTTGCGATTGAATTTCAGATAAGTGCAATCATATCCCTGACAGCCGAATCGATACCGGTTAGTGTAGCGCGAGAGATGATAGAGTGGCCGATGTTGAGTTCTTCGATAAGCTCGATCTGAGCCACAGGGCTTACATTTTGGTAATTGAGGCCATGACCGGCATTAACATGCAAGCCAAATTTATTGGCAGCCAGAGCAGCATCCTTCAACTTTTCAAGTTCTTCAAATCGTGCTCCTGCCGAAGTGGCGTTTGCATACGCTCCGGTATGAAGCTCAATATGGGTGGCGCCAACTCTTTTTGCCGCTTTGATTTCGTTGAGATCAGGAGTTATAAAGAGGCTTACCAGAATATGATTGTGGCGGAATGTTTCTATTGCTTTGGCAAACTCTTTTTCGTGCTCCCGTACCGATAGCCCGCCTTCAGTGGTTCGTTCTTCCCGCCTTTCTGGAACCAGAGTTACCATATATGGCAGCACATCGATAGCGATTTTCATGAGTTCGGAAGTGAGAGCCATTTCCAGATTGAGATGAGTTTTTACAACCTGCTTGAGTATATAAATATCTCTGTCCTGAATGTGGCGGCGGTCTTCCCGAAGATGAGCGGTAATTCCGTGTGCACCTGCAAGTTCTGCCAGGACTGCTGCCTGCACCGGGTCTGGATCGTTACCACCACGAGCCTGTCGGATAGTTGCAATATGATCGACGTTTACTCCAAGTGTTGCCATTAAATATCCTCCTGTTTCAGGAACAAGAATTTGCGATTTTCTTTAAAAAAACTACTTTTTTTCTAATCAGTAAGCAATTGTCCCTCACCGGGATGGTTCAATATTTCTGAAACGTATACCAGTTGTATTCCATTTTGCTTGAGCTGTGGGAGAGTGTTCTGAAGTGCGGTGATAAAAGAATCCGAGGCACGTCCCCTGACCAGGACTTTGCCGGTATTCTGTGCAAGTACAGCACAGTAACGAAGAGAATCCCCGATAATCTCGGCTGAATTATCTGAATTTATGGTGTAATCGATTTTCTGGTAGGGAAGTCGGATTTTTTTGGCCATGGATTCAGCGATAGATTTTTTACTATCGGTGGTGATTATAAAATAGCCGTGATGTTTTTGAATCTCTTTAAAGATAATTTTCATAACCCGGGAGTCTTCCAGAACCCGGTTTCCGTAGAAATTACAGAAACCGGAAAAACTAGGTATTGCCTCTGTTGCATCTTTGATAATAGTTTTAATTTTCTCCTCAGGATAGTGGATTTTAATTTGTGTCTCATCATATCTGGAGTATGATTTAGGGAGAGGTTCCATGGGAAGCATGATTAAAATTTCCTTTTTGTATTCGTTGGCTATCTGTGCGGTCCAGGTGGAGAGGCGACGGGAGCTGACCATGGAAACAGAAACCGGTTCTGGAAAAGAAAGAAAAGCAGCAGTCGTTTGGTCTGCCTTAAACCCGAAATCTTCAACCAGAATTGCCATTTTTGCGGTTTGACTGAAAAAAGTGGAGGAACGAAAGACTTTTAATTTTAATTGAGGAAGGTTCTTTTTCTGAGTTTCAAGATGCAGAAAAGCTCCTTTTCTTTCAGACTCAAAGCTACAGTCTTTCAGGCCATATCCTGCAGAAGCGAGTGAGGAAGAGATATACCAGATGACCCATTCCATCGGTTTCCCTTTGGGTACAGAAATTTTTATGTTCAGAATGGAATCCGGTGAAGAAAAAGTCTTTGGAATCTGTGATTTTGGAACTTCCAGATCTTGAAAACATCGGATCAACACAGAGTCAAAAGAGAGCTCTTTATTTGCGGATTGTGGATTATTTTTACTGGCAAAATCTAAGTTGAAGTTGGACTGGAAAATTTCGGAACGAATAGCAATTTTCACTAAGAGTATAACAAAAATCACCGAAAAAAATGTAAGAATTAGTCTTTGCCGCATTGGTTTTTTCTGTGAACAGAGGTTTTTAAATAATGCACTAAAATAGCCATTTTCTGATAGTGGTGGCAAGTTCAGATAGAAATCAGATGAAAAAGAGTTCGATTAAAGTTCCGGTAATTCTGGGGCCGACTGCAATAGGCAAGAGTGCGATGGCACTGGAAATTGCAGAAAGGTTTAACTGGGAGATACTTTCCTGTGATTCGCGGCAGGTGTATCGAAAAATGAATATTGGCACCGCCAAACCTTCTCCGGATCAACTGGCAAGGGTTCCTCACTGGCTAATAGATATTTTGGATCCTTCGGAGGGTTATTCTGCATTCGGATTTGCCAAAGAGGCTCTGCAGATAATCAGAAAACAGGCTTCATGCGGTAAAACGGTTCTGATTTGTGGAGGAACCGGGCTTTATTTCAAATGTCTGAGTGAGGGAATTGTTGCTCCGGTAGATTCTGATCCTCTTATAAGGGAAAAGTTGATGAAGGAGGCACAGATTGATGGTGTTTCTGCTTTGTATAATCAACTTAGGATTAACGATCCGGATTCTGCTGCAAAGATACACCCTAATGATTTACAGCGGATAGTGCGGGCGTTAACAGTTTATTATCAGACAGGCATACCTTTCTCAAAAATCAGAAGAGAAAAAAAAGCGGCAGAGGACCTGGAATTTAAAGTGATTAAACTTACCTGTGATCGACAATGGTTATATGAGCGGATTAATAACAGAGTGACAGAGATGATTAAAAATGGACTCTGGGATGAATTTCTTGGATTGATTAAACAGGGATATCATGAAAATTCTCCAGGCTTACAATGCGTGGGCTATAAGGAGTTATTTGCGCATTATGAAGGAAAATGTTCAATTTCAGAAGCGATTGCTTTTATTCAACAGAATACCCGCAGATATGCTAAAAGACAGATCACCTGGTTTACTCATCAGGCGCCTGGAACGATATTTGATATTTCAGTAGGTTATACAACTATAAGAGATCATTTTTTACGAGAATTATAAATATTCTACTTTCATTGAAAATGTTATTTATGTATCTTTTAACCGCCAGGATAGGAAATAATGCATCAGCTACGAGTAATAAAAAAGTTTAGCCGGATCTTTTTTTTCTTGTTGAATGTAAAAATCGAATTTTCAGCAAATCCAAAAGTCTGAAGAAAGTAACCAAAAGCACCTGTTATCATCAGTCGCCTGAACACCAAAATAATCTTGTTGTACTGTTGCCACGATTATATACTTGAAACATTCCTGATCATCCATCATGACAGGGTATTGGAATTTAGATAAGCACACTTTTTATTTTCCCACATATTTTACAATCTTCCATAGTGAAGAAAGGAGTACCTTAATGAACAGTGATGAATTGTCACGGGGCACGAATAACCATTATACCAGAAAACCTATGCCTTCCAAATTTAATGATAAGAACCATAATTCCTACGGCCCCGGACAGAATTATAGTTACGGAAATCAATCTTACAATGGTAATTCTCATTTTAATAGTGTTAACTCTTACAATAACGGCAACGCGTATAATAACAACCATAACAATCAACAGAATCAACGCCGTCGTACTGACCGCTTTAAAAGAGATAACTACAATCACAATGATAGATTGATAAAACAGAATGATATAATTATCCGGCTTCTTAAGGAAATCCGGGACCGTCTTCCTGCTCCTGCGGTGATTGAACCTGAATACTTCGAGGATGAACAGGAGAACCAGAATCAGGATCAGGAACAGGATCAGAACATCGACTCTGCCGAGTGCAATCCTGAAGATCAGGAAGTTCCCGAAGAGGAAATAGAAATAATGGAACCGGTGAATGAAGGCTACAGTTCTGAACAGGATAGCGACTACATAGAAGAAGACCGCTGATAAATATTGCATGATTGACAAGGATTAACTGCACCAGGTTTCCTTAACCTTTTAAAGTTAATCCTCCCGTCTTTATGTGTTGCCCACATTTCATTTGATCTGGCAATTTATTGCTTTTATATGTAGAATTAACTGGAAACAGTTAAATGGCGGATCAAATGATTTATGCGGATGAACCGTAAATGAGGCAAACTTTAATTATCGCACTGTCGGTCATGCTGATGCTTCCTGCTTCGGGATCTTATGATTCCGTTTCAAAAACCCGCTGGAGTTCTATTCATAGCATACCCGATGCGGATCTGTTAAGCGGTGGAAAATTCCTGATAGATGTTCAGAGTTTTCTCTATTCCGATCTCAATGATGGTTTCAAAGTTAAACCCTCAACATTTTTAACTTTTGGTGTAACAGAGTGGGTTAATATTGAAGCAGGGTATGCGGGAAGTGCAAATTTAGGATTAAAAGCCAGGATACTGGCTGAGACCAATAAATTCCTTCCTTCAATGTCGGTAGGTATTCGTAATGTCTTCTCCCATAAAGAAGCCTATAATTTCGGCTATTCACCAGATTCTCTCAGCAATGAACTATATGTAGCTTTTGCCAAAAGCATAGAAAATATCAACCTGAGATTTCATGCAGGTATCCAGTCTATTCCTAAGAATCATAATGAAAAAGTGAATCCCTTTTTTGCACTGGAAAAGTATTTCGGCAGCGGGTTTTATTTGTCCTTAGAAACCCAGAGAAGAAACCAGCAATTCTATGCCTCTCTTTTTGGCAGTTTTCGCTTTCTTAAAAGAAAAATGGAAATCAGTGCCGGACTGATCGATTTTACCGGAATATTTAATAAAAATGATGGAAATGTGTCTCTGAATTTCGCTACTGATGGCCAAAGCAGCTTTACCAGACCAGGGATTTTCCTGGGTTTAAGCTTTCTGGGTGGAATGAAATCCGGTAAAAGCGATGGATTCAGCAGTCTTGAAGACAGAATCTCCCGCCAGAACGAATCTATCAGCTATTTACAGAAAGAAGTTGATAGTCTCAAAAACCTGCTGAAAAACAGTAAAAACAGAATCGATAATATCGATCAGTCTCTGAAAATACTCTCTGACAGTTCGGATAACGAATACAGCCAATTGAAAAAAACAATAAAGGAAAAACTGATTACCATAAAAACATTATACGAAGAAGAGCCATTTGAACCGGAAAACGTGAAAAAGACGATACAGGAAACCGTTTCATATCGGGAAAGGATCGTTCCGGTTCTAAAAGAGATATGCCAGGACGAAAAAGAAAATTCTCAAATCAGAATATATGCGGTTTCTATAATGGGTGAACTTAGTTCCAGAAATGCGGCTGATGCCCTGATTGAGGTTTTGTCAAAAGCACAACTTCCTGAGATGAAAATTGAAGCTCTGATCGGGCTGGGTAAACTCAAGGAGGTGCGTGCTGTATATCTTATGGAGCAACTTACTAACGATCCTCATGAAGGAGTTGCTTTCACCGCTTCGGAAATTCTTTTAAAACTGGAAAAAGAGACCGGAATTAAAAGGTCTTATAACAAATCTGAAAGTATTCCTGAGAAGAATATTCCTGAAAAGAAAATCGGTAAATCAAATGAAAGACCGATTGTAAAAACGAAAACTGTTGAAAGAATAGATCCAGAAAATAAAAATGACCCAAATACCGCGATAAATGTAGTGAAAACGCCTGTGGTGACAGAAAGCAATATAAGTGAAGAAGAAAAAGCAAAAATTGATTCGCTGCCTGCTCCTACATTAAACGATAGAAGATAAGTCATTAAAGGGCTGATAACGAATGGCAAGCTCAAGGGGGCAATCTTTACAAGTTAATAACAGGCTACCTGCTGTCGAGAACAGGTAAAATCGCATTCACCGCCTGATCTATTGCCTGAGTTGTTGCCAAACTTAAAATCGGGGATGAGAAGTCGGGAAATACTTTCTTCAATATTCCAGTTGCCTTTATATTGGGATTTGTTCTTTAGAAAAGCGATAAGGCATCAATCCTCATGTTTGCCAATAAGGATTCGGGAGATTCTACTCAAGTTAATAAGATGTTTTTCCATGATTTGATCAATAATAGCGGCAGGAATGAAACATTTGAGAGAATCGATATCTTGCTGCAACAGAACGGATTGTTGAAACGAATCATTGTTTATTCCCACAGATATTCTGTTGGGTGGGGATAAATAGTGATTCCTGCCATCTTTAATTTTACTTAATGGCAAAATGCCCTGAAGTAGTTGGATTTCAGTAGATCGGTCTGGCAAAAGAGAAATAAGAAAAGAGCAATCATGAGGAGATACTTTTATTGAAGGTGTATGGACAAAGAGAGTATATCTTCTCTTATTTGTACTGGAGTTGGAAACATTAACAAATGCTGTTCCGGAAATAAGAGCCAAATGGCTAATGAGTGAATTTCCGGAATTAAGCAGATTTACTTTAAAATGAGAATTCTGACCTGTAAAAATTCGTATGCTATCACCAATTCTTATGCGGACATGGCTTGTGGGCAGCAATCGGAGTTGATCATTATTAAACAGTTTTTCTCCTGTAGAGACAAGTTGCCATTCGATACTGGATTCCCGCTGTATTTCTGCTCTTCCGGAAAGAGAGTCGATAGTAATGAAGGGTGTTGCATCTGAAAGAGCTGTTTTCAGAAGGATGATTAACAAAAAGGTCATGATACCATGGATTTTCATATTTGCCTCGTTTTTTATATTATATGTTATTAGTGATTTTTAGGCAAACAGGCAATGGAATGCTCAATTCTAATGGCAGTGAATGGTGAATTCTGCATCAACGCTTTTTCCTGGGGTCCTTAAATGGCATTATGAGCCGGCAAAAACCTCTGATGCTCAAAACAATAGCAGGTTATCTGCAGATTCCGCGATGAATAGCCCCCTCAATACCTTCTTTTCCTTGATAACCGATTGCCGATTCGTTATTTTCCATTCTTTCAATAATTGCAAAAATGACTCACAAGGAGATAAAAATGGCTGTTAAATTGAGAAGCGCTACTACTACCGAAGGACGAAGGATGGCTGGAGCACGCAGTCTGTGGCGTGCAAACGGAATGAAAGAGGAACACTTCGGAAAACCGGTCATTGCTGTAGTGAACTCCTTCACTCAACTAGTTCCAGGGCATGTTCATCTTCACGAAATCGGCCAGAAAGTCAAAAAACTCATTGAAGAACAGGGCTGTTTTGCAGCAGAATTCAACACCATAGCCATTGATGACGGTATAGCTATGGGGCATGATGGCATGCTTTATTCGCTGCCATCACGTGAGCTGATCGCTGACAGTGTTGAATATATGTGTAATGCACATACGGTTGATGCCATGGTTTGTATCTCCAACTGTGACAAGATTACTCCGGGAATGCTGATGGCTGCAATGAGACTCAATATTCCGGCAATATTTGTTTCCGGTGGTCCGATGGAAGCCGGCAGGTATAATGGTAAAAAATATGATCTTATCGATGCTATGGTTATGGGAGCAGACAACAGTGTCAGCGATGATGAAGTCGCTGCTGTAGAAAGAGCTGCCTGTCCCGGCTGTGGTTCATGTTCCGGGATGTTTACCGCAAATTCGATGAACTGTCTTACTGAAGCATTAGGATTTTCTCTTCCTGGCAATGGCACTGTGGTGGCTACGCACGTAAATCGTGAAAAACTCTTTGAAAAAGCTGCCCGTCAAATAGTAGAGATGACCAGAGCCTATTACGAGAAGGGGGACAGTTCCGTACTTCCCAGATCGATTGCAACAAGAGAAGCATTTATTAATGCAATGTCACTGGATATCGCCATGGGTGGTTCATCCAATACAGTTCTTCATCTTCTGGCTGTCGCCCGCTCTGCAGATGTTGACTTCAGCATGAAAGATATTGACCAGTTATCAAGAAAAATTCCGGTGCTTTGTAAAGTGGCGCCCAACAGCTCCTATCATATGGAGGATGTAAACAGGGCCGGTGGAATCATGTCGATTCTTGGAGAGCTGTCCAGAGCCGGTATTATCAACACTAATGTAAAACGGGTTGATGGTACACTCAAGGATATTATCAATCTTTATGACTTGAAAAGTTCCGCATGCACAGAGGAAGCCAGAGACATTTACAGCTCCAGTCCGGCAGGGAAGGAGCGGAATCTGGTCATGGGTTCTCAGAATACCAGTTTTGAGCAACTGGATCTGGATCGTAACAATGGTTGTATTCGCAGCATCGAGAATCCCTACAGCAAGGACGGTGGGCTGGCTGTTCTTTTTGGTAATATTGCCCGTAATGGTTGCATCGTGAAAACAGCCGGAGTCGATGAGTCGATTTTCAAGTTCAGTGGTAAAGCAATGGTGTACGATTCCCAGGAGGATGCCTGTGAAGGTATCCTCAATGAGATACAGGCCGGAGATGTGGTGGTTATCCGATATGAAGGGCCTAAAGGTGGTCCCGGAATGCAGGAGATGCTTTACCCGACTTCATATATCAAATCCCGTCATTTGGGCAAGCAGTGTGCTCTTATCACTGATGGACGTTTCTCCGGAGGAACTTCCGGACTTTCTATCGGGCATATTTCCCCTGAAGCTGCATCAGGTGGAGAGATCGGTCTGATCAGAAATGGTGACATTATAGATATTGACATTCCTAACAGAACAATCAATGTCAGATTATCTGAAAAGGAACTCGATGAGCGAAGGAAGCTTGAACTGGCTAAAGGTAAAGAGGCTTTCAAACCGGCCCAAAGGGCCAGGAAGGTTTCCCAGGCACTCAGAGCTTATGCCATGTTCGCATCATCTGCGGATAACGGAGCAGTAAGAGTATTACCAGATGAGCAGATTTCATGAAAACATCAGTAAAGAAGCTCTATGAGGATTTTTTTGATCAATATCCGCAGCTCTCTGTTTGCTCTTCAGAGATTATAAGCGCATTCGAAGCGATCTGCACCTGTTACCGGGCTGGCGGGAAACTGTTAGTTTGTGGTAACGGAGGGAGTGCTTCGGATGCAGAGCACATAGTAGGCGAACTGATGAACAAGTTCGCCATTAAAAGACCTGCTCCAGCACAGATGCGAGACAGACTTCACGAATCGGGTGCAAAGAATGCAGATTATCTTTTTAGCAAGCTCGAGCAGGGGCTTGCTGCAATTTCCCTGGTAAGCCAGACCTCGCTAATGACCGCAATTATCAATGATATTGGTGCAGATATGGTATTTGCGCAGCAGGTTTATGGATATGGCAAAGAGGGTGATGTGCTTCTGGCATTGAGTACTTCGGGCAATTCTCCCAATGTAGTAAATGCTGTTGCCGTGGCCAGAGCAGTGGGAATGTTTACTATAGGCTTTACCGGAGAAAACGGTGGAATAATGAAAGAGATGTGTGATTCTACGATATGCGTCCCTGAAAGAATCACCTGCAAAGTACAACAGTTGCACCTTCCGGTTTATCATCTGTTATGTTCCATGGTTGAAGACGAGTTTTTCGGGTAAATAAGTCTTCCATATTCATTTCAGTCACCATTCACTTGGGAAAAGTCATGGATAATCTGTCTGTACCTGGAAAATCCTGCCGGGAATCAAGAATCAATCATGCCATCAATCTTGGCCTTTTCAGTAATCTTTTTCTGGCAGTTCTGAAAATCGTTGTGGGAATAGCGGGCAACAGCCGTGCGCTTCTGGCCGATGGTGTAAACTCCACTTCTGATGTGGTTAATTACATAGTGGTCAAGATATTTGCGCGGCTTTCGTGCATGCCTGCAGACCGGGAGCATCCCTACGGTCATCATCAGATGGAAAGTATTTCTGCTGTAGTTGTGGGCGCATTTGTTATTACTACTGCAATTGCCATATTCTGGGATTCTGTAAACAGGGCATACGAGTTATTTACAACTCATACGACTGTAGATTCCACAATGCAGCTATTCACCCTTTTGACCGCGATTTTTACCATTGGATATAAACTGATCCTTTACTTTTATACCAGGTCAGTAGGAAAAAAGACGGTCAACACCGCAGTTATGGCTCTGGCCTATGATCATCGGAACGACATTTTTGCTTCGATAGGTGTTGCGATTGGTATAACGATGAACTGGATTGGATATAGCTGGGCTGATCCGCTGGCAGGTAGTATTGTGGCATTGATAATTTTAAAGACCGGAATAGAGATTTTGCGCGAATCATCTGAAGAATTGATGGATACGGTTCCCGGAGAAATGCTGGACAAGCAGATACGAAAGATAGTTGCTTCAATAAAGGGGATAGATTCGGTGGAAGAGATATCTGCTCATCGTTTCGGTCCATATCTGGTGATAAATATCACGGTATGTATACCTGGTAATTTGCCGGTTTTTATAGGAGATTCTATTGCTACAGAAGTGGAAGATCGGATTTATCGGGAGATTGAGCTGGTTAGAAAAGTTTACGTGCATTATCATCCGGGATGTCTTCAGCAGGAAAATTCTTAATTGCCGGATTTTTAACGGGAAGCTACTTCTGTTTTGATGGGGGACGGAGTGCCAGTTACTTGATTACTAAAGTTCTCCCAATCAGATCCAGCAATATTCTTCTTTCCAATGATTATCCTTGTATATGTTTTCCTCAAATATTATTCGGTCAATTTATTAAAAAACAGCTTAAGATTTGGAAATTTCAGACATAATGCCTAAAACTATGTGAGTAAACGAGATTTATGCGCTATTACCAACTTGATTAATATAAGAGGTGAAGCTTCGTTATCGTATACAGCCCTGTCCATGATAAACCG
>JAAYPC010000017.1 GCA_012519985.1 Fibrobacter sp. | reverse complement strand
TGTGTAAGAAAGGCAGATCTATTTACAACCTGTTCTTTTTCAGTCTTACAAAAAAGAAACTGAAAAACTACCTGAGAGAATAACAATGGGAACAATAAAAACAAAACAGAACTTGAGCGAACGAGATATTGTTAAAACAAGATATTCGATTTACTGCAGGGTTGGCAATACTTTTTTTGATAACTCAGTAAGTGCCCGGTAATAAAACAAAAAATTCTCTAAATTCAGGCTGCGGGTGATACAGAAAACATCCCTGAAATGAAGCAGTTTAAGGGGATCGACATTGTTTTTCTTCCCGTAAATCTTCCATATACGATGACTCCTGAGATAGCTGCGGATGCTGCAAGAGCTGTAAGACCGAAAATTTTATATCCCTACCATTTTGGTGATACGGAGATTTCCAGGCTTACTGAGCTACTTAAAAATGACAAGGATATAGAAGTAAGGGTGAGAGATATGCAGTAAATGGTTTATCCTGACCGGGAATAAAACCATATATCACACCCATACTGTTTATTCTCCGCATCGGGGTCGATATCGGGAATCGGTATCGATCCTTAACCGGTTGCTATGAATAGCGAACAAAAGAGTCCATCCCCTGAGATCATCAATTTCCTCCAAACTGGCTTCCGCCAAACGAACCTGCCATTTCAACATCAATATCCATCGGCATACATATATTTGTAAAACATCCCATAGAGGTCTGACATAAGGTCACACATTGATTTAGTTCTGTGGATTTAAAGAACATATAATGACAAACCCCGTATTTAGCAGCTCCCTGGCAAAGAAGAACACCTACAGTTGGACCAGTTCCGGAGAAATCGGGCCCGTACTTGTCTGCGAGCATATTTGCCAACCAGGAGGCTGCAATTTTGACAAAGTATTTAAACAATCCCTGTGTAAGTATAGTAGCTTTGGTACTTTTAGAAAGTGCACCATTTTTTTCCGATTCCCCAAGCGCCAGAGATGCTGCAGCTATACTCATTCCGGTTGCAGCACGGATATAAAGAGGCTGATCTGGGCCTGAACTCTGGGCAAGTTCATTAAGTTGTTTAAAATCTGATATGTTATTTGCCGAAAGGAAATCCCTTACATGATCGTACGTTTCTTCAGAGACAGTTTCTATTCCTGTAATTACATCCAATAGCGATGAAGGATAAATGTCCAGATTTCCAGCTATCTCCTCTGTACCGTGTCTGATCACATGAAATGCTTTGGTTGGATCAAACGTAAGCGTTCCTTCTATGTTGTATACAGCTACAGATATAGTGTCCAAAACCCACTGCACAGGCATCAGATCATGAAGAATAATTACGGAGGTGACACCATGGTTATCACGGTAAATTACATGTGTGGGCTTCATCATTTCGCCCTCTTCTGTTCCGTGAAAAAACAATGCCGAGCCATCATCACCTTTGCTCATAAAAAGAAGCTCATTTGAAGGATCTGAGCTTAAATACAACCCTGGATCAGAGGGAATTATGGTTTTATTGCTGTCTGTATCATCATCTTCACTGTCTGAATCATCAAAAAAACTGCTGCTATCAACTTCTTCACTGAATTTTTCACCCCATAATGGATTATCAACCCAATGTTTGGAATTTTCATCGCGCCAGAAGCCATCAAACCTTGCTCCATCTTCCGATACTTCGCACTCTCCGTAACCACGGAATTGCGCCTCATTCCATGCAATATCAATTTTCTGTCCCTCCCACCATGATAACGAGAAGCGTAAACCAACGAGCTTCCCGGCAATTCTGCCGTAATTATCCTCATTTCTATATATTCCATGTACAGAATCACCAACCTGTGTCAAAAGAATATCTCCCCATTCAGAATACCACATTCCGGTTAATGGAGCCGAAGGCGAGGTTATCGTATCTATGGAAAATTGTGATTCATCTATCGTTTTGCTTATCCGTACAGCAACCCAATCAGAAGGACTCCACTCCTGATCACCCTCATTGCACCATTTTCCGAACAGACTGTCTCCACCATTATTCACCTTAAAAAATCCTGGGCCACGATGGTGTTGCTCGGCACAATCGTATGGGCAATTGCTTAACGCATACTCCCACCATTTAAAAGGGAAAGAATCGGCTAAAAGAATGCCTTCCAGTTGACCGTTTTGAAATGTATATCTGCCTCTTATAGAGTCCCCGGTCTGTTTCAGTATCATTGTACCCTCTTCTCCATTCCAACCATAAGAACTTCTCCAGGTTCCGGTAAGGTCAATTACGGATTCATTGACAGGATCAGATATGGATGGATTATTACAAGATACAATAAACAGGAAAAGCATCATCGTAACATCAAATAAGAGGATGTACCGTATCATTATTACCCCTTTTGGGAAAAATTATAGAAAAAACGAAGGTGTTCAACTGCTTAAACGGAGATAAATCTGTGAAGATATGTCCTGACATAAAATTAAGCAATACCAGCTCCGGTTGATCAGATATAAATCATGGCAGCTCGAAATTTTGTTTTAACACATGTATTATCAGCTCTATATTATCATACATCAGGTTTCAAGAAAAGCAGTTTTAACAATTTTTAACAATTCCCAAATAAGCATCCGGAACCCTTTTTTCTTCTAAACTGTTATCCTTACCAAAACAATTGAAAAACACCTAATACTTTACTTTTTATTCCCGATATTGATAATAAGCATGTTTTGAGGAGGTTCGTATGGATAACATTCTTCAAATCATCGAAATTCATAAGTACCGCACATACTTATGCAATCTTCTGGGAAAGGATATCGATTTTGAGATGTCAGCCAGGATCTGGATCAAAAAATATGCTGAGCTCTGGCGATTAAGGCATCCAATTGAAAAAGATAATGGCAATGAGCAAGTGACAGAAACGAAAGTTGTGCTGTCATCAGAATAGTTTTCTCCATACTCTATCACTTGCCTTCTGTTTAGTTTTTCCAAAAGGGAAAGAAGTTATCTAATCAAGAACTGCTATCTGTGCTCAGTAGTGTCCGGTTAATTTTACGAAAGATCACTGTAGTCCAACAAATCACAAATCACAAATCACAAATCACGAAATTCGAAATTCGAAATCAGAAATTAGAAATCAGAAACAGAATAGGGACCTCTATTCCTGTTCTTTTCTTATTTGGAATTAGAATGATTGGTTATTGGAATTTGTTTAGGATTTGCTGTTTGAGATTATAAGGGGGCTTTCTGAATTGCAGTTACTTTGAATTGTTATATAATAAAATGACAGTAATAATGCGGCAGATAAGAATCAGACTTCGGAATGATTAAAATAGTCGCTAAGTTTGGCTCTGGAGGTGGGGTTCTGGTAGAGTTTTCTTAATGAGCGGTCTCGAATCAGCCGTACCCGTTCGCGGGTGAGCTTGAGTTCTCGCCCGATTTCCTCAAGGGTGAATTGACGGGAAAAATTGATTCCGTAGTACATGCGAAGAATCCGTTCTTCTCTACTGGTGACATTCTGAAGAACGCTATCCAGCACTTTTTGCAATTCCATGCGCTCAGCTTCCCCATCATGATCAGGTTCCTGTCCCAGCATGTCCTGAAGTGTTTTTCCAGATTCTTCATCGGTGTTGTTGCAGATAGGTGCATCCAGAGAAACCCCTTTGAGTTTTTCCAGGATTTCGATTATTTCGATGGCATAGGTCTTAAATTCCTCCATTTCCAGAGTCTTATCAAAATCACCCTTGTTCTGTTCCAAGGCCTGCTTGAAACGGTTTATCAGAGCGATTTTATTGGGTGGAATCCGAACGGTGCCTGCCTGTTCAAAAAGCGCCTTCTGGATAGACTGTCTAATCCACCATACAGCATAGGAGATGAATTTTACATTCATATTGAGGTCAAAGCGCCGGGCAGCCTTTAATAATCCAACGTTTCCTTCATTAATTAATTCAAGGTAACTAAGCCCTCTTCCACGGTAACGTCTGGCGACACTGACCACGAATCTTAAATTGGAGGTGATGAGGGTATTAATAGCCCCATCCTCATTTAGCTGAACACGCTTAACCAGATCTCTTTCTTCCAGATCTGTAAGAACCCGATATCTGGTTATGTCCCTGAAATAAAGTTCTTCTGTTCTGCTCAGCATATTTAACCGCTTTAATTTTCTCTATTGTTTTTACAAGATACATAACAGCAGTTACCTGTCGCCACATTTTTATGTCTTGTGACCTCTTCATCTATAAATTATACATCTCTGAGAACAATTAAAACTGGTTAATTTTAATGCATATAGCATAAATCAGGGAATAAACAGATTTTTTGATGCCTGGCCCAGAACCACTATCCCGCTTTCACTAACAAAAAAACGCTTTCTGTCCTCTTCCAAATCAAAGCCTATTCTCTCTCCGGGGCCAATTCTTATCCCCCGGTCGATAATGGCTCTTCGAATCTGGGCTTTTTCACTAACCTCCACATCGGGAAATAATATTGAGTCTTCAACCACCGCAAAGCTATGTACGCGTACGCCTCTGGATAAAACCGAACGGATCACCTTCCCGCCGCTTATTATACATCCTCCTGATACTATGGAGTCCAGCGCTTCACCTATTCGCTTTTCATTTCCTTCACCTGAGAAAACAAATTTTGCAGGAGGAGATTGCGCTGGAGCGGTTCTTATTGGCCAGTGATCATTATAAAGGTTAATCTCAGGAAGTACATCTCTGAGTGCCATGTTGGCAGCATAATAGGCATCCAGTGTCCCGACATCTTCCCAGTAAAGGCTTTGCTCTTGAGTTTCACCAGGGATTCGGTTGTTCGAAAAATCATAAACATATATTGGATAATCATTATAGATAGTTGGGATAACGTCCCTTCCAAAATCGTGAGATGAGGCAGCCACACTGGCATCATGGAAAAGTTCCCGAACTAAAAATTTCCGGTTGAAGATATAGTTACCCATAGAAACCAGCACTTTTGAAGGATCTCCAGGCATTGGCTTCGGATTTTTGGGTTTTTCTTCAAACCCGATCATTCTTCCACTTGGATCAACCTCAATAATACCAAATGAACTGGCTTCGCTGATTGGGCGGGGAATAGCAGCAACTGTGGCAACAGCACCAGTCTGTCGATGGTAATCTAGCATCTGAGAGATGTCCATTTTGTAGATATGATCAGCCCCGAATACTGCCACATAATCAGGATTTTCATCCTCTATGAGGTTTATATTTTGAAAAATTGCATCTGCAGTACCCTGATACCATTTCTTCCCGGTTCTCATCTGTGCAGGAACCGGATCGATATAATGACCCAGCATACGATTCAGATTCCATCCGGTTGTGAGATGCTTGATCAGGGAATCAGACTTGAATTGAGTCAACACTTTAATCTTAAAAATGCCGGAATTAATGAAATTATTCAGCACAAAGTCGATAATTCTATATTTGCCTCCAAAATAAACTGAAGGTTTTGCTCTTTCCTGTGTCAACGGATGGAGTCTGGAGCCTTCCCCCCCTGCCATAACCATTGCCAACACATTTGGATATCCTACTTGTGCACGGTACATTACTTCTCTCTTCTTTAATTATTGTTGTTATGGATCGTTGTTACGTATTCTAACAGTCTGTTTCCGGAGTTTTAAAATAGTCTCAACCTGTAGTTAGATCAAAACCCGGATCTCACTACAAATTTGACAAGAAAAGATGCCGGGAACAATATTCTATTATAAAAACGACAAAATTCCTATATCTTTTTGACCTGTTTCCAGGCGCATCACACAAAAATGATTAAACAAATCTTACTGATAATATTTTCATTTGCGTTTTATATTGCTGCATCGGATAGCGGCAGTGTCGCCCAAAGCGGCAATCCTACTGTCGTGGTTGTTCCTGTCAGCGGTACGGTTGATCCTGCGATGACCGCTTTTATAAAACGGGCACTTCAAAGCAGTAAAGAATATCCTGACAGGTTAATAATTCTGGAAATCGACACCTATGGCGGTCAGGTGGATGCAGCATTCCAAATCGTAGACACTCTTCTGAATTTTCCAGACACCATTATCTCCTATGTGAAAACCAAGGCGATCTCGGCTGGTGCACTGGTTGCCTTAGCCGGGAAAAAGCTGATCATGAAACATGGCACTACTATCGGTGATGTTGCCCCATTGACTTACTCAAAGGATGGCAGACCGGAGATGTTGGGCGAAAAGTACCAATCCCCCATCAGAGCTAAATTCCGTACCCTGGCCAAAAGAAACGGTTATCCGGAGATACTCACCGAAGCAATGGTCACCAAAGAGATTTCGGTCTATGAAGTCAAATTCAGTGATACCACCCTTTATCTGGACTCCATTGGGCTCTCTGAGCTTAGTCCTGTTGAAAAAAAGAGAATAATTTCGACTAAAAACATTGTCAGCAGTACCGAACTGTTAACAATGGATGACATCGAGGCCCAAAAATTAGGTTTCTCCTCAATGAGTGTTTCCGGTTTTGATGATATGATTTCCAAATTGGGCTATCAGGATGCCAAAATTATAAGGATCGAATCCAACTGGTCCGAAAAATTAGCCAGTATGATTGGCACAATAGCTCCGATTCTTATGATGATCGGTTTTGCAGCCCTTTATATAGAATTACGAACCCCGGGTTTTGGTGCTCCGGGGATCATTGGACTTATCTGCCTGGCTGCTGTCTTTTTCGGACAGTACATGGTCGGTCTGGCAGATTACACTGAATTGCTTTTACTGGCAATAGGAGCTGTTTTACTGGCAATAGAACTCTTTGTGACTCCGGGATTTGGATTGATGGGTATTGCCGGAATTCTGGCAATGGTTGCAGGAATGGTTCTCTCATTTCAGGACTTTGTCATCCCTAAACCACAGTTTCCCTGGCAGGCAAAGATTCTGCTGAATAATCTGCTTACAGTACTTGCCAGTTTTCTGGGTTCCATGGTCCTGATTGTACTTTTCTTTCGATATGTGTTTCCCCGCATGGGGAAAGTCGTTCAGGGTCCTTATCTTCAGGAAACATTGGCAGATGCCAGAGTCGATTCAGAAAAAGAAAACAGACTGTTAATAGGCCAGGCAGGAATTGTCTGCTCCCCATTGCATCCTGCTGGTAAGGCCCGCTTTAAGGATGAGGTTGTGGATGTAGTTGCTGAGGGAGAATTTATTGAGAAAGATACCGAAGTAGTGGTAAGCGAAATAAATGGAAACCGGATTGTAGTAACCAGAAGAGTCAACTCATGATTAAAGATTTTCTATGGCCTGTGATTTTACAGTTATTGGGAATTGTGGTAATTATTGCAGAGATGATTCTGCCCTCTGCGGGGTTACTGACTATTGCGGCACTGGGACTTTTCGGTTACTCCCTTTTTCTGGTTTTTAGCACCATTTCGGTTACAACCGGGTTTATTTTTCTTATTGCTGACATGATATTGGTTCCTGTCTTTATCCTGATCAGTATAAAGGCACTGGCGGCCTCTCCTGCGACTCTCAAAACCGCTCTTAAAAGCGAAGAGGGAACGACTGTTCTTCGGCCCGGCGCTGAGCAGCTTTTGGGATCAGAGGGAAAGGCAACCACCGATCTGCGCCCATCCGGCACTGCAAGTATAAACGGAAAGCGATACGATGTAGTCAGTAACGGAGAGTATATTAGTAAAGACACTATAATCATTGTAACTGCTGTCAATGGAAACCGTGTCGTTGTAAAAGCAAAGTAATTCATCCACCGAAAGGAATTAGTCATGAGTCCTCAATTTCTGCTGGTTTTGGTTCTGGGAGTAGCTGCACTTATTCTGTTTTTATTTGTCGGGTCCGCCATAAGCTTATGGATGCAGGCTTTGTTTTCGGGAACCCGGGTCGGGCTGCTTAATATCGTTTTTATGCGTTTCAGAAGAGTCCCGCCAAAGCTTATTGTGGAATCCAAGATTACTGCAGTCAAAGCAGGACTAGATATTGCCACCGATTCACTGGAATCCCATTATCTAGCCGGGGGAAATGTCTTAAGAGTCATTCAAGCCCTCATCGCTGCAGATAAAGCCAACATACCCCTCACTTTTAAACGGGCCGCCGCTATAGATCTGGCTGGAAGAAATGTGTTGGAAGCTGTACAAATGAGCGTAAATCCCAAGGTGATCGAAACTCCCAGGGTAGCAGCCGTAGCAAAAGATGGAATTCAATTAATGGCTCTAACCAGAGTAACTGTCAGGGCAAATATCGATCGGCTGGTGGGTGGGGCTGGTGAAGAAACGGTTCTTGCGCGTGTTGGTGAAGGGATAGTGACTACAATAGGATCTGCTCTCAGCCATAAGCAGGTACTTGAGAATCCTGACTCTATTTCTAAAAGAGTTCTGGAGAAAGGGCTTGATGCCGGAACTGCTTTTGAAATACTCTCTATAGACATTGCAGATGTGGATGTGGGGAAAAATATTGGTGCCGAACTGGAAACCGATCGGGCTGAAGCAGACAAGAAGATTGCTCAGGCAAAAGCCGAAGAAAGACGGGCGATGGCTATTGCTGCAGAGCAGGAGATGAAGGCAAAGGTTCAGGAGATGCGGGCAAAAGTGGTTCAATCCGAAGCAGAAGTGCCTCTGGCCATGGCAGAAGCATTCAGAAAGGGCCAACTGGGCATCATGGATTACTACAAAATGAAAAACATCAATGCTGACACACAAATGAGAGAATCCATAAGTCAACCCTCTAAAGAAAAAGACAAAAACTCCGGAAGTAATGGTTAATAGAAGCAGGAGCTGAAAAATGGATAATTTAATGGAGATCCTGATACCGATTATCTTTTTTATAATCTGGACTCTCTCTTCTATTTCTGCCAGCAAAAAGAAACAACAACGGCCGGCCCCTCCTGCTGAGAGGGGTCCACATCCTAAGCCGCAATATCCTTCTCCTGCCAATCCCATGGAAGATTTAAAAAGAACCCTGGAGAATATTTTCGGCGAACTCTCAGAAGAGGAGCCCGACACTGTTGAAACACAATTATCTGAGGGGAAAAAACCGCCACAGCCGGTAGAACCACCTCCGATTAAAGTATCAGAATCGGGTGTCAGAGAGAAATCTCCCAGACAGAAGACCTCCTTTGATTCTTTTTCCCCACAAGAAGAAATCTCTTTTAGCGTATCTCAGCAGGAGCTCCGAAAAGCTATCGTTTTAATGGAAGTTTTATCCCCCCCGGTGTCTATGAGAGAATAAACACCTGATTGGAAGCGGCATGCATTTTGTTTCACCAGAAATATTACTGACAATCCCAATAATCTGAAAGAATGCATTGAGTTACAAATCTCTGAAGCCTGAAAGTCTCACATACGATTTTATTTTTATTTTGCTCTGAATTATTTTTAACTGATTTTTTTAACCCACAATTGTTTCTGTAGAGAGGATTTCTATGATTAGAGTTGGGTTTGTAGGCTGGCGTGGAATGGTCGGCTCTGTATTAATGGAGAGGATGCTGGCAGAGGGGGATTTCAAAGGGTTTGAACCGGTTTTCTTTTCAACATCGCAGGTCGGAGAAAAGGGACCTTCTCTGGGTTTTGATATTCCCCCGCTTAAAGATGCCTCTAATCTACAGGAACTCTCATCACTGGATATTATAGTAACCTGCCAGGGTGGCGATTACACCTCGGAGATCTATAGCAAATTGCGCAACCACGGCTACAAGGGTTTCTGGATCGATGCCGCATCAACTTTAAGAATGCAGGAATCCAGCATCATCGTACTGGACCCGGTCAATAATGATGTGATCCAGCGAGGGTTGCAGTCTGGAGTTAAGGATTTCATAGGCGGTAACTGCACAGTCAGCCTTATGCTAATGGGACTTGCAGGCCTTTTTAGAAGGAATCTGGTGGAATGGGTCTCATCCATGACCTACCAGGCCGCATCAGGTGCTGGTGCAAAAAACATGATAGAGCTTATCTCCCAGATGTGCCATATCTCTAAATGTGCCGAAAGCACCATGAATTCACCATCTTTGACCGCTCTTGAGCTGGATAAGCTGGTCACCTCCGAACTCAGAGGAACCCAAATCCCAGTCTCCAATTTTGGCGCACCTCTGGCTGCCAGTTTGATCCCCTGGATCGATAAACCCATGGATAACGGGCAAACCAGAGAAGAGTGGAAAGGTTGTGCAGAAACCAATAAAATACTGGGTACAAAGCAGTCCATACCTGTTGATGGAGTATGCGTACGGGTCGGCTCTATGAGATGTCACAGTCAGGGTTTAACTATAAAACTGACCAAAGATTTGCCTATCGATGAAATCACTGCCATGATCGCTTCGGATCATGAATGGGTAAAGGTCGTCCCAAATACAAAAGAAGAGACTCTTAAGGGACTGACCCCAGCAGCGGTTTCCGGTACTTTATCGGTACCAGTAGGCCGATTGCATAAAATGAATATTGGACCCAAGTACCTGGCTGCCTTTACCGTTGGTGATCAGCTTCTCTGGGGTGCAGCAGAACCGATCAGAAGAATTCTGCGCATCGTCTTAGAGTTTCTGGATCAGAAAAAAGGCTGATTCCAAAGAGAGCTGAAGCGACCAACCAGATGTTGCGGTCCTCCAACTCCTGTACTGCACGGTAACCGATGAACGGCTGCACTCTACGCAGGACATTGAAGAGTGCGGCCTTCCTAAAATCCAAAGAAACTGCTTTTACCCAGCTTTTTTAGCCCCAACTTCCGTTGTTTATCTCGTGCAAATTGACAGTAAAAGTATATGATGACCTCTTATCCGCTAAGAGCAGGATAACATTATATTTGAGAACTACCCATTACTCGATGCGGCTGAAGGCAGAGAAGTAATGTGATTTTTGTGTCCAATCTACCATACTCAAACAGTTTTGAGTCCAACAAAAACATTTGCACCGGACACAAAAGACGTAATGTGTAGCAGACTGGACACAAAATGTATTGTGATTTTCTGGAGAGAGGATTTCAGAGTCACAGTTTTTCAAGGCAGTAAGCGCCAATATTCTTCCGATTCAGATCAGAAAGAGGTCATTTTTTTTACCACTGAGCCTTGCGGGGTTTCCATTCGAATAAAATAAACTCCACTGCCAGCGGTGCTCTTTCTGTTCCAGAGGTATGGAACGCTTTCCCCGGTAACGATTAACTTCTTTTGATGAACGATTTTACCATCAGCGCGAATGATGCTTAAGCGCACCTGGGTTTGTGCGGCACCAACGATAGT
The DNA here is from genome assembly GCA_012519985.1 of Fibrobacter sp. Classification (GTDB taxonomy): domain Bacteria; phylum Fibrobacterota; class Chitinivibrionia; order Chitinivibrionales; family Chitinispirillaceae; genus JAAYPC01. Next base: position 5,835 of record JAAYPC010000017.1, on the reverse strand, counting down.
CGCTTTCAGACCGCCTTTCCACGGAAGGACCTTCAGGTCGGGTTTGGCTGTTCTCTTCGCCATCTCCGGCTGTTTTCGGGTGGGATCAAGATTCCTGATACCTGTTGCAAAGTAAATCGGCCATTTCATTTTCCTTATAGCAACAGAGGGTTCTACAGCAGGGGTCTGTTTATCATCTTTGAGTTTTACCACCGAAACGACAGTATCTCTGCCGCTGATAGTAGCGAAAATGATTTTGTCGTCCAGCCTGGAAAAACTTGGATATCCGGGATAAGCTGTTGGGGCTACAGTTACGGTCTTGCGGTTTTCCATATTCATGGTCATGACCGAGACAGTACCTGTTAAGTTATCTACTAATTCATAGGCGATTATATTCGGAGAATTTTTGGAATAGGTGGGATTACCTACACTGAGGCCATCGCCAAGATTACTGAACAGCTTGCTTATCGAGCCATCGCCAAACGTATCAGAGTCTGTATCCCACGCCCGAAGAAAGCCGATATCCCAGAATTGCAGGCCCGTAGAACCCTGCCCAGTCAGCAAATTGAACACGTCGTAAACTACTTCATCGTCTGTCAGATTCCATTCCAGAGCCGTGGAATTGACCGCGCCAGTGGCCACCTGGTTACCAACAGGGCCGTTGAGATTGTATCTGCGTACCGAACCATCGCTCATGCTGCCAATGTAAATGGATGTGTCATTTTTCTCCCGTACCGCTGCATAGTGCCGTCCGTCGCGGGAAATCGCACACAGCGCCCAGATTCTGGAAGAGTCAATTATTGTCTCAGTAACCTTGTCATCGCTCAGGGTGAGTGCCACAAGCATTTTGTTACTTACAAAAAGTACTTTGCTTCCATCATCGGAAACTGAAGGCCTGAAACTTACCGGTCGCTTTGAAATGCTTTTCAGTGACCCGAATGCACTGTCAGCTATATAAAGAGTAGTTCCATCATTTGCCACTGGAGCAGCAGTGAGCAGAACATATTCTTTTCCTGGATTGACCGGAAGATCAGCTACAGGGTCAAATGGTTCTGTGTTGTCCAGAATACCAACACTGTCGAATGCCGCGATAAGCGCGGTCATTTCCGGGGAATCTTTACCATGTAAATCTTCACAGGCCAGTTTGGCACCTATGCGAAGATCGACAAATTGCGATGACGCGCTGAGATAGGTGGTAAGAGTGTGGTAAAAAACGCGCTCAGCTTTTTCCTTCCCCACTACTGATGCGAAAAGGTAATAGGCATGGCCTGGAATACTGCTGTTGATATGGACACCGCCATTGTCTCCCGCAGTAGTATTAGGTAACTTCTTATACTCTGACATGTCCTTAGGTTGCCAGCCCTGCTGGTCTTTTTTTGCACCGTTATGCGGATTTGAAAGGTCCCGAAGTGCTTTGGAGGGATACAATCTGGTGTTTACAACAGTTTCCCCTATTGTCCAGTTGGAGCGATCTATCATGCAGCCGAAAATATCAGCCAGTGCTTCGTTGAGTGCACCGGATTGACCTATGTAGCGAAGACCCGCAGTTGCTTCGATTACACCATGAGTCAACTCGTGGCCAGCCACGTCAAGCGCTTTTACAAGCGGAGAAAAAGCCTGGCTTCCGTTACCGTAGTACATTCCTTTACCGTTCCAGTACGCATTGTCTAATGGTCTCCCGGACTGATCTGCGACGTTGATAAAAGACCTGATCGTACCACCATTACCATCAATCGAATTACGGCCATGTGTATAAAGGTAATACTCGTATGAGACTGAAGCATTATAATGCGCTGATACTGCTCTGGGATCCCAGCCATTTTGTGTTGATGTGATAAGGTTGTAGGAGGAAAATGATGGATATTTGTTATTGTAATCGTAGGTCACGATTGCTCCGGTCAACTTGTTGGGTATCTGGGATTTTCCAGGATCGAACATCGATCGTGAAGCATCGATAAGATAGTGTTTATCGCTAATGTAAGTATGGATTTCCCTTAGACTGTCGGAAAGATCTTTCGCAATGACCGTTGTGTCTCCCAGATCGCAGGTACGATTGTATTTGAGAAGGATTTCCCCGGTATGGGCATCCACAATGTATTCCCACCAGTCGAGCATGTTTGGACGAATAAAAATCTGATAAGCCAGGTGTGCCGGGGAATCATTTTCCGGAGAAGGATATATAATGAGTTGTGCAGATGGCTCGTTATATTCAAGAATCTCCTGTTGCTCAAGGCTGAGTTTTTGCACTTCGATATTGTTGGCTTGAAGATCGTTGAGAGAGCGATCAATAGCCTGTTTTTCACTTAGTGATGGGACTATGTCGAGATTGGGGGTAGCAATGGTACGGCCAACATATTCGGCGCGATCTCCTTTGAGATGAACGGTGGCTTCGGCTCCCAGAATAGTAACACCTCGAAATTTCTGTCGGATTTTATAATGAGAGGTTTCGGAAGTGTGGTTTTTTGCATCATTAATTTCAGTCACAGTAAGTTCTTCTTCAGGATTAGCGATCCTTAGTGCAGGACCGATTTTTAAGAGAAATGTTTGGCATTTAGCCCGTCTTTGTGCAGATGCACTCATTTTTTTCAAAGGCTGTGAACCGGAAGGTGGTTCGACGATTTGACCGGAAATAAAAATGGGAATTTTCCTTTCGCTGTCATATCTGATACTCAGGGTGTCTGAAGAAATCTGTGGGGCAGCAGTTGGTTTATGCAGTGAGTTACCAGAACCGATGAATGCACCGTTAAGTGCGAAAACCGGGGTTGTAACAATTAAACTAACCACTAAAGATAATGTGGTTTTAGAAGACATCTTTTTCCCCTTTAATTCTTTGATGCAATTGGTTTTGCATAATTGGTAATATCCGTGCAGAAAATCCCAAATATAGAAATATCAAAACCCGGCCAACCGGCCCGGGAGTTAAAGATTCGAATCCGGTTATTTTAAATATGTGACTTAGCTCTCTATATCATGCTTAATCCCAGGAAGCCAGGATCACTGATATCGATAGTTTATAAATAATATACTGAAAAATATTTGCAGATGTTTATTCAATTTTCAGTCTCATAAAACTAAATGGCACGAGCTTTGTTTTTAGCATTAATCTGACAGTATTACTGTGCTCACCTCCTCATACCATAGAAAGAGTAATGTATGATAAGCAGTGGATCTTACCAATTGAGCACTTTTTCCACCAGCATTAAAGCGGAAATGAAGCGACTTGATGCCCAGATTGATCTTTTTTGGCAAAAGGAGCGTATTTTCTATCAAAAGTTCAATATGGGAAACCATTTGCATATTATCGACCTGGGCTGTGGTACAGGGTATCTTATCCATAAACTTTCTCTAGAATTTCCCTTGTCAAAATTCACCGGTGTAGAACAAGATCCTCTTCTGGTGCAGGCTGCCCTCAGCAGGCTTCAAGGCAACAGCTCTGTAGTGAAGATAATCAATTCATCGATAGAGCATTTTGATTCTCAGACTGAGAATTTCGACATTGCCATACTCCGTCTTGTTCTTGAACATGTCCCGGATCCATTTCTGGTGTTAAACAAGATTCGTTCCATTTTAAAACCTGAGGGTCGGATCATAGTCATTGATAATGATTTTGAATACCATTTATCTACTTTCCCTCAAATTGAGGAGCTCAAAGATCTCTATAAAGCATACAGGGAATCACGAATACAGGATGGAGGGGATCCCTGTATAGGACGACGTCTGCCCTATCTTTTAAAACAGGCAGGATTCAACCAGGTCGACCTGGATATTTTTACTGCACACAGTCAACTGATCGGAGATTCTCCATTTTTAAGTTCAGAGGGTGGAGGAATACCGACCAGGCTGGCCAAAAGCGGATTTCTTCAGGAAAGTGTACTTCATTCACTGGTGAGAAAATGGAAAGAGATGCTGGAGAACCCGCATCATTGTCTTATCCGTCAGTTGTTTGCTGCCAGCGGAGTAATGAAGGATTATCAGGACTCCGGGAATCGTGAAGAATTCTCATCGAAATCCTTTTCAGATCATACTGGAGCCAGTGCAGCCCCACCGGATTACCGTCAATTTCTCTATGATACGATATCAGTTTCCTTAAACATCGATTCCGCTCTCATCGATGAAAACACCCCGCTTATAGATGCGGGATTAGATTCTGTGGGTGCTTTGGATATTCAAAATGCCCTTAAGGGAGCTTTCAATATTGAAATTCCTATTTCTGCCATGTTAGGTGGGGCCACACCTAATCAGATAGCCGAGAGCTTGAAGCTGCAACTTGAAAACCGGACTTCGCAGAATCCGGATTCACCAGAATCATCCGATATAGAGGAACGCGGCACATTATGAGCATCTCTTCACTTGTAACTTTTCTTGGTAAACACAGAGTATATCTGTGTCTGAAACAGGATCAGATCTATTATCGCTCATCCAAAAGCATTCCTGAACCGTATCAGATATTGCTGAAAGAGTACAAGTCTTTGCTGGTAAATTCACTAAAGTCATACCAGGACACAGATGTTCTTATCAGTCCTTTATCCTATAATCAGCAGTCACTTTGGTTTTCTTATCTTATGGCTCCGGAATCAAGCTCATATAATGTGGCCGTTCCCATGCGGATCTTTTATCAGATAGACCCAATACGTATTCATCAGACCCTGATTTCTCTTACTGCATACCATGATCAGTTGCGTGCGACATTTGATTCTCTCTCCAATGATTCGGAATCGGTACCCTGCCAGTTCATTCCGGTAAAGCAATCACATGATTTTCTGCTCTACGATGTCACCGGATTAACTGATAGCCAGATTAAAGAAGAGATTCAAAATTTCTACAACACTCCTTTTAAGCTTTCAGAATCTCCTGCATTGCGCACTGCACTTTTCTCCCGCAACAGCACAGAGCACATTCTGATTTTCCTTTTCCATCACATTATCTGTGATGCTCAATCCATTGGTATATTTCTGGAAAATTTCCGCAAGCATTATGGTAAAAGCAATGCTTCCTATGTCGAATCGGTCGCTTACACTGATTTTGTAGTGTTTCAGAACGATTATCTCCAGAAGCATCAGCGTTCTTTACTGGATTATTGGAAATCCAGATCCAATTGTGACAGGGGAAGAGCGTTGGCCACCGATTTTAATCGTAAAGAAGTCAGAAGCAATAAGGGGAAGACTTCTTTTTTCCATATAGGAAAAGAGATTCGGCAGCGGGTTATATCTCTGGCTAGTCAGTTATCAGTCACTCCGTTCTCCATTTATCTGGGCTGTTTTCAATTATTCTATGTGATGCGTTCAGGATCACTTAATTCGACTATTGGAGTCCTTTCATCGGGCAGAAGTGACCGAAAATTCCTGGAGACCATCGGCTATTTTATCAACCCTCTTCCGGTTTTCTCGAAGTGTAAGGAAGATCAACTGTTGAGAGATCATTTTAAAGCCACTCACAAAGAGGTGTGCGGGTTACTCGATAATCAGAACTATCCGTTTTCATTACTGGTTAAAAGCATCCCGGTTGAGAGAAAAGCGAACGAACCGGTTCTTTTTTCTGCGATCTTTAATATGCTTTCTAATAAAAAGCTTGGGCTTGCTGCCAGCCTGGTTTATTCAGATGACAATGAGTCAGCGGAATTGAGCTTTTGTGGAATGCCAATTAAGCCCTATTCTCTTTACCAACAAGAGGGACAGTTTGATTTGACTATGGAGCTTATTGAACTGGAAAATGATGAAATAAAAGGGATATTGAAATACGATTCTGATCTTTTTTCAGACAAGACAGCGGAAGAGTTTATCTCTGTTTACAGGAATATTCTCGATGAAGTGCTTCTCTCTTGTGACAGATCTGTTTCTGATTTGTTCCAGACAATCG
>JAAYPC010000130.1 GCA_012519985.1 Fibrobacter sp. | reverse complement strand
TGGAACATACTCAAATTCAGCACCAAGTTCCATGGTGAAATAATAGTTATGTGGTGGATCAGAATATCCGGGACTGTAGTTGGGATTATCGATTTTTCCATCCTCATCCAGAAATTTAAAATCATCAAGCGGGAAAAATGCATTTGTATCATGTTGATACAACCCCTCTTCATTTTTTCCAAGGGTTAAATTGAAGCATCGCTCGTTTGTATATCCATCGGTAAGAGTTTCCGGCAAAAACCAGTCATCTATGTGTGAAGCACATGATGTATCGGTTGGTACCGGTTTACCATTACTTCCCAGACGTTTTTCTACCATACCGTATTTGGTTCCGTTACAATCTTCGCTTTGAAAATCAGGATGAGCTTCTGCCTTGTCGCGCAAGACCACAGCCAGACTTATCGTACTGCAATCACCTCTTATTGACGGAAACTTATCGGAAAATCCGGGTGCATTGTCCGGTTCTTGATTGCCAAGAATCCATATAGTATCACGTTTTGAAATCTGATCGGCTAAATCTATATAGTCACCATCGGATAAGCCATTTGCTGAATAGACTGCACTGTCCAGAGAGTTTATGAATCTGATCAGCAGGCTGTCAGTTGGCCCCGGGTAATTGTAATTAAACCATCCGCAATGGTCTGCGACATATCGCATTCTTATGATTCCAAGTCCTTTAATATCGATTCGAGGTGCACCCAGGCTCCAGGGATTGAAAAAGTAGATTACCTTTCCAGGTGGTGGAGTAAAACTGAACACCGGATCCGCTTTGGAGGAACTGACTGTAATCCAGACTTCATTAGCTTCAGGATGATCTTCAAAAATAGTACTCATGTTTAGTGGAAAATCTTCTGTTCCTGAATAACTGGAATCATTAGCGAAATAGTTATATTCATCAGGTATGATACTTACCAGTTTAAGAATTTCTGTAGAGCTCTTATCGATTGAACTGAAAGCAAAGGAATACCAGGAATTACCCTCTTTCATAAGTTTCTCGCCAGGGTAATAGTTCGTCTCAGAGCACTGAAAAAGCAGATCGGTTGTCAGCCTGACGGGATCTGATTTTGCCCATGGATGAGTAATGTGGATAACAATATCTGCTTTGATGGTAAAAAGATAAGCGGATATCAGAATAACTTGTAAATAGGTACAGACTCTGCCATTTAAATGCTTCATAAGAATTGTCCGGTATTTTTCTTTTACTCGATTATTATATAATTTAATCTTTGTTTATTAAAATTTGTGCTTAATTACAAGATTATCACTTTGGAATAATCGGTTAAATACATAATCGAATTTAGTTAAAGATTGAAAAATGGTGCTGAAGTTTTAAATGGGTGGAGCTGTTTTCTTCATTTAAGGGGCACAGAAATTATTATAAATTTCCAGGTTATGTAAACAGGCAGCTTATATTACAATCCACTCTTTTTTCAGGATCGTTTCTTTTTCTGGTAAGGCAGGCATAGCCCTGGTATGTTTAAAGCAATAATAGTTTTGTTATTGTAAATTGATCTCCACTAAAACAAGTGCCTAAATTTAGATCTGGTTATTGAGGGGGGCCAGCCCTTAGGTTTCGAGGCGTCTTACTCCGCCCTCTGCAAGAAGCGTGCTTCGGAAGGCGGGCAAAGCTTGCAAAGGGTAAACGCTTCGCGGTTATAAGATTTCTTGTACAATCCAATGTTGGTTAAGATTGTCTCGATCCTGTAAACGAGAAGGAGGGCATGCCCACCGTAGCGTCCTCGCGAAGGCGGGCCCTTATCACAATTTGCGCACAGGCCAGTGCATCGGAAGCTACATCGTGGTGGTTTAAGGAGATTCTCAAAAATCTGCATACATCGGGCAATTTTGTGGGATAGATATTCCAGGCTTTTCTGGCAAGCTGTACGCCCGCCTTCGTACACCCCCTCCCATAGACACTTCGGAGGACGGATAGCAAACTACTACGGCGGGCAGGCAGACAAAGGGTACCGAAGGAGCGATCAATCCGTAGTGCTCGCAACATCCACACAGTACCGATCTGTCAAATGGTGCATTGTGTGCAACAATAAATTTTACTCCCCGCAGTTTTGCAGAAATAAGTGGCCATAACTCATCAAAGGAAGGCATATCCTCCACATCTTCCCACCGTATACCGTGAATGTCAGTGAATTCCTGCTGGGCGGCCGGATAAGGTTATTACTAATTAGGAGAGGAAATTTAAAACGCAAAGCTCGCAAAGCACGCAAAGGGTAAACGCTTCGCGTTTATAAGACTTCTTGTACAACCCAATGGTGGTTAAGATTGTCTCAATCCTGTAAACGCGAATGAGGATATGCCCACCGAAGCGTCAATATCCTCGATATAAAAGAAAAAAGGCATTGTCTTACTTCGCGGCTTCGCGGCTTCGCGTGAGATCAATCCGGAATCTTGAGAAATTCGAATGTCTCACGCGAAGGCGCGAAGGCGCGAAGACGCGAAGACAGAACAATTGAAATGGAGAAAAAAGTCATTGTCTTACTCCGCCCTCCGCAAGAAGCTTGCTTAGGAAGGCTGGAAGCCCGCCGTAGCGTCCTCGCGAAGGCGGGCTCTTATCACAATCTGTGCACAGGCCAGTGCATCGGAAGCTACATCGTGGTGATTTAATGAGATTCTCAAAAATCTGCATACATCCGGCAATTTTGTGGGGTAAATGTTCCAGACTTTTCTGGCAAGCTGTACAGTACAGACAAAGGGTATCGAGGGTGCGATCAATCCGTAGTGCTCACAACATCCATATAGTACAGATCTGTCAAAAGGCGCATTATGTGCAGCAATAAATTTTACTCCCCGAAGTTTTGAAGAAATAAGTGGCCATAGCTCACCAAACGAAGGCATATCCTCCACATCTTCCCACCGTATACCGTGAATGTCTGTGAATTCAAAATATCTTGTGGGCGGCCGGATAAGATAGGTAACCTGATCTTCAATTTCGTTGTCTCTGACAGTTACGATAGAGACTGAACAGGCGCTGTTTCGGCGGTTGTTCGCGGTTTCGAAGTCTATGGCAGCGAAGGTGGAGTTCATGTTAGATTCTTGTTGTTTTGCTTGGAATTGTTTAAAAGTATAGTTGAAGGTAAAATATAACAGTAGCAGTGTAAAAAGCTAATTTGCTGGAAGTCTACTTAATTTGATCCCATCACATCAATCATGTAAATCACATTAATCATAGTTTAGACTAGGAATGATCCTATCACATTAATCATTAAAATCACACTAATCACAGTCCAGATTTGCTTATAATTAACTTTTTGCTACAATATTTATTGTTTTGTCTTCTACTTATCCATTTAAAATTGATGTTGCTGTCTTAAGAGTTATTTATTATATGATAAGATAATATTGCAATTCACCTGATGTATAATTTAAGTCAGTTATTCAATCTGACAGGCGATTTTTTTCAATTCAGCAAACTCAAAGTGACAGGTGCATGCTCATGGACCGGACCCAAAAAGTACACATTCTCCATAAACTGCTGATACAGAGTAAATATCCGGTGCACATTTCAAGAATATTAGAGGAACTGAAATGTAGCGAAAAGACTTTTTTCCGTGTACGAAGAAAAGTGGAAGAACTCTACGGAGCAGAAATTGAATGTCTCGATGACAACTACTACAGATACAAGATTGAAGACGATATACTTCATCACTTTCCAGGTTTGTGGTTTTCACATAAGGAGCTGGAGGCGTTAATCTGTTTCGATAAGGCACTTAATGAAATTCATGCCGGCATTCTCAGTGATATTATAAGTCCGTTCAGAGAACGACTGTATAGAATGCTTGATACCTATGACATTTCAGATCAGACGTGGAACAATCGCATAAAATGTATTCCAATAGCTCAACGCACGATTGATCCTGATGTGCTTAAGATCATAACCGATTCGGTTCTGAGAAACAAACGGTGTAAAATCATCTATAAAGCACTGTCTTCA
>JAAYPC010000129.1 GCA_012519985.1 Fibrobacter sp. | reverse complement strand
TTTCCGGCCAGTTTTCAATACATTTTTAAATTTCGGAAAGAGAAAAGAAACATTTGAAAGGATGTATAGTACTTATAAGGAGGAAAAGGAAAAAAAAATCCGATCTTTTCAGTTTGATATAGGACTGGTCTGGCTTATAGGGAGAGAATGGTAAACCTGATAAATCATCATACAAAGAAGATTACTTCAATGGATTAGTCAACAATAGTGTTTCTCTCTTTCTTTATAAACCTGGAGACGATGAAACGGCAAAGACCCTGGTAAGAAATCTCAGACAAAAAAATATTTGAAAAAATCTGTGATTACTGAGATATCAGGGCGCTGCGTATAGAATTCTATGAGTTGCGAAACTGATTTGCGCCAGAAAACAGAAAGAAAGTAAAACCGCCACGCCGGAAAAAGAAAGATAGAATAGAAAAAGCTAAAAAGAATGCAGAAATGTTTATTTAAAATTTTCCTGGTTACGCTTTTAATAAGCACGCCGCTATTTGCTGAACAGACAGGATATCCTATTCCAAAAAATGACAGAACATATCTGGGCCAAACAAGTGACTTTTTTTGCCCTGTTCCTTCTGATTCTTCATTCAGAATACTTCTTGGTATTAATGGCGGTTTGAATGCTTTTTGCAGCGAATACATTATTATTAATGTTCCAAGCGTAGCTGATATCAATTTATTTATGATACTTCGATTAATTGGCAGACATCAAATTCAAATTGATGGAGGTTATTATGGATTTTTTGATTGGGAAAATAAAGTGAATATTGGCATAAATTACATTTATGATTTTTCTATCCCGTTATTAGGCATTACCTACATTGCAATTTCGCCAGGGTTTCATTTCCTGGGTGTTAATAAATCCAAACCACCTGTACTAATAAAAGGAGATGAATACTCAGTTTATGACGCGGATTTGGATACAGATGTTTACTATAGAACACGTTTAAATTCGATTCTTTCATACCAATTGAAAGTACGTATTTCTAAATTATTCAAAATTATTGAACCTTTTTTTTCTTTTTCAATTTATCATCATCGAGGTAATTTCATTCAAAAGGGTTATTATCATGTTGAAGACGAATGGAAGCATAAAGAAATTAGTAAAAATGCAAATTATAAAAGTACTGATTTAGCGATTCATACAGGTTTTTCACTGATAGGCAGAAGAACACCGCTTTTTCAAAATTTGTCAATCGGAATAAACCCTGGATATACAAAGCCAATTATTCATATTCTATCCCCTGTTTCTCTTTCTGTTGGATACAGATTTAGAACACATTAAAAAGGCGGGGCGGAATGCATGAAGAAGAAACAAAAAAGGAAGCAATTGTCCATAAAATTGCTTCCTCCCTTAAAGAACCTAAATTCCAGTATAAATATCAATGATTATTCAGGTTTACAACCCTCTGGTTCTTCATTTTATTAGAATTATGGTCGTTGTCTGCTTGCTTGAAATTGAGAATTACAACACCCGAAGGAACACGTGTTTGTGTTAAAATGTTCTGGATGTTTTTGCTTCCGGAAGAGCTGATCATACGTCCTGAAAGGTCGAATGCATTTACTCTGTATTTTGATAGTGTCTGATAATCCACTCTATTGACCTTTTGATTATAAGGATTAAGGACATGCACTGGATCTTCATAGATGAAATCCATTGCGAGCCAGCTCTGTGCAATCCGCTGACCGATTGTGATGTACCCGACAGCCTTGTAGTGTGTCCCATCGGTAGGCAATCCTTTGGTCTCCACGGTATTAACGTTGTCCATTTTCTGGCTTACAGAGTCATCGGCAGCACGGACAATTGAATTATAGGTCCATTGATTTTGCACATCGATCATAGGAATAATAACCGGGAGATCCTCTACCCCAACTGCAGCTCGAATATCATTAATAAGATTGGTGAGATTTTGTTTGTAGGCGTTTGAGTAACCTATTTCGTAAGCGTCAAATTCACCCTGAAACCAGACAAAACCGGCCCATTTTGGGGTGTATTGGGTTGTGTCGAATGCGCTATTGAATGATTTCATTGCCCTGTCGATTGTACTCATCATTGCTTTATATAGTCCCCCGCCATTACCATTATTTGAGCTTGGCGGTAACCAATGTTCTGATTTTGCAAGGTATGTTCCTCCGACTGAATGCTTAATAAAAGCAATCTTGGTCCCAGGCATTGAATCAGACAAGGTCCTTCCCATAGAAAGTTCCGGACCGATAAAAAATGACATGGCTCCAAAACCGAATCCGAGTGTCAGCCACTTATTCTTTTTTGAATTATCACCATCACCATCCATATATATTTTAACATTGTCAACATCACTTCTTTGGTCATTAGAAAGTTCGTTAGTCCCTCCAGAGTAACCCGCCATATTCGACTGACCCGAAAGCAGAAAGACTGGCACCGCTGTTTTTCCATGAGATATGAATGAATTACAGAGGATTATGGTAATTGCCATAAGGCTCACTGACACACTCCGGTAATTTTTTAGAAAAGTAATCATAATGGCTCCTTTGTTATCTACCAGTTATTACCATGAGGGGGTTTTATCACTGTAGCATGATTGTATCTAAAATATAGCATGACTTGTAATAAAATGTTGAATTTTTCTTTTCTGATTAAAAAAATATTCACCCTTAGTCCCCATATAGATAAGATTTCGCTTTTCGTCCGTTCACGCATTTTCCGGCTGCATCTCCCCTGCCTTTCAACCCTAAAAACGTACGTTGAGCATATTGCATCTGCTTTGGTAGCGACTCGCAATCGGTGGTAACTAAACGATTGAATATGATCTATTCTGGATGGTAAGTCAATGATTTCGTGGTTTATAGCATGTCTCCCTCAAGGCGATCCGGGGATTGTCGCTATTTCAGCCGCAATTACGATCAAAGGAATCATAGCCTCGCAGTATTGTTCCCGGATGATGCGGACCGGCTTGACGGGAAAAGACCTGAGAACTGAGTTCAAAAACAGTAGAATTCTTCACTGATGTATATCTCCACCGTTTTATATTGTTAGAAATATCTGAAATTGTCAGAATTATGCTACTACTCAGGTGTCTAACCCCTAAATCCCATAGCCGTAAGGTTAATATTTGTAACACATTGAATCGAAGGAAGTAACGTATTTAGGAATTAGGTAAAGATAGACAAGTGAAGTTAAACATAGAAACGCTCCCACCCCCTAAATCTCCCGATGTACATCGAGAGACTTAGGACCGGAAGTGGACTAAGAAGTGCCGTAGGGACGTGTTATTTGTAAGAGGACTAAGATTGGGGTTAAGATCTACTGTGACGTTATGAGATCCTAAAGTCCCCCATCGGGGGATTTAGGGGGCAAAATCAACGAAAAGTTAATAGTGTAATAATAAATAAATAAAATCTTCCATGAATCCCCATATCCAAAGGAACATACCATGAAATGCAAAATCTTACCCTTTTTTATAATAATCCTTATTTCAGTCTTCCAGACAAATTCCCAAAGCAGTGAATTTGAAAAACATATCTTTGATAAAGGAGCCGATTTCAAGCTTCCTTATCGTTTTTTTATTCCGGAAAATATCCAGGAGGATAAAAAATATCCATTACTGCTTTTTCTGCATGGCGCCGGAGAATGGGGAGACGATAACGACATTCAATTAAGGCATTTTCCTTCTATATTTATTGATTCAACCAACAGTGCCAATAATCCATGCTATATACTGGTACCACAATGTACCGAAAGTTCTCCGTGGTCATCTTTTCCGCAATATCCTGGTGTCTACACACCTGCAGAACCTACAAAGTCAACAGCGCAGGTGCTGTCTCTTATAGACACATTATTGCACAGTGATTCTCTTCAGATAGACCCGGACCGGGTATATGTAACCGGCTATTCACTTGGTGGAGAAGGGACATTTGATATTATTGCCCGTGCACCAGATCTTTTTGCTGCTGCAATTCCGATTTGTGGAATTGCTGATACAGCCAAGGCGCAATTAATGGTAAACACTCCCCTGTGGATATTTCTCGGAAGTGAAGATGACATAAACGATGTAAATTATTCCCGTATAATTGTAGATGCTCTTGAAAAAATCGGTAAACCACCAAAATATACGGAGTATGAAGGAGGCGGTCATTATATCTGGGGAGCTGCTTACAGTGAACCGGAACTTCTTCCATGGCTTTTTTCACAATACAAAGGGAAGCAGAATCATGTTAAAAAAGGATGGCAGATTCAGAACAAAGAGCCAGTTTCTGCGATAAAAAGCAGCAGAATAATTCTTCTTACATGGAAACAACCGGCTAATCCGGACGTGGTCGATATGTTTTCGCTCGATGGAAGATCAATGAAGAAGTATAAGGTTACAAGTGTTGGCTGTCTGGTTAAAAGGGAGAGAGTAAATAAATAACGCTTCTAAAACCATGATAACATTGAATTGACCATTTCACCGTTCGATT
>JAAYPC010000128.1 GCA_012519985.1 Fibrobacter sp. | reverse complement strand
CCAACTTCTGTTCCTGTTTCGGATTTCGAATTTTTCTATTCCTAATCCTGTTTAGAATTTTGGTATTGTAATTTGGAAATTATTTGGAATTTAGGAATTGTAATTTGGTGCTTTCCGTTCTGAAATTCCAAATCTCAATCGGTTTTTCCAGTAACCTTTTGTTAAATTAACCGGATGCTACTGAGTTTAGATATTTTATTCTGATTAGATATTGTTTTGATATTAATTTCTATTTTTTTCAGATTTGATATTATTACATGATTTTTTTGCCAAAGATACCTGAGTAGTTACAAAAAGAATAGTCCTGTTCAAAAGAAGCAAAAAAACAGGACTATTATGCAACCTTAGCCATTAAAGTCGGTGAAAACTTTGAGGCATCTGTTGCGATAGGAGTTTTTAAGACGATGGATAGCCTTTTCTTTTATCTGGCGAACTCTTTCACGGGTGAGATGAAGTCTTTTACCGATTTCATCCAGGGTATGTGGAGTATCTTCGCCTACACCGAAATACAGCTTGAGAACCCTTTTTTCTCTTTCATTAAGAGTATCAAGAATTTTATTGACCCCCTCCTGCATAGACATCTCGATAAGCTTACTGTCAGGCATCTCCTGATTCTCATCATGTAAGAGATCGATCAGCACAGAGCTGTCATCGGCCTGAACTGGTGTGTCAAGTGAAAGGTAACGGTTTCCTATTTTCTGTATCTCCAGCACTTCACTTTCCTGCAAGCCCAGTTCCTGAGCGATTTCCTCCATGGTAGGAACCCTTCGGAATTTCTGTTCGAGTCTGCTTTGGGTACGTCCGACTTTGTGAATAATTCCTATACGGTTCAGAGGTACCCTGGTGATTCTGGATCGATCTGCAAGTGCGCGCAGTATCGCTTGTCTTATCCACCAGACAGCATAAGAAATGAATTTGAAGTTGCGTTTTTCATCAAACCGTTTTGCTGCCTGAATCAAACCCAGGTTACCTTCACTTATCAATTCACCAAGAGGCAGGCCCTGGTTTTGATAGTTTCTGGCTACACTGACCACGAAGCGAAGATTAGCTTTTATCAGTTTTTCCAGGGCTTTTTTATCACCCTGCTTGATTCTTACAGCCAGGCGTGCTTCCTCTTCAGCAGAAAGTGCTTCGTTTTTGCTGATATCTTTTAAATAAAGCTCCAGCGAGTTTTCATCGGGGATAATCATTCGTTTTTCCATGTACTTTATTCCTCCAGAACCAGAATTCGTTTTTCTCGCGGGTTTATTGCCAAAATTTGGCAATTTGACTCTGCTGATATGGTTTGAAGCTCTAATTAACTGTAAAAAACAGCTCTTAAAGACTTTTCATAACCTTGTCGAGATCCTGCGTTTCTCCAATTACCACCAGGATGTCATTAGCTTCTATTACGGTGTCTGCACCCGGAATATTGCTTACGACTTTCTCATGAAGAACCACGCCATCTTTTTCCATTTTTTCTATCATTCGGTGAATCGCGACCACATTAATGCCGAACCTTGCTCTGAGATTCAGCTTGCCCAGAGTTTTACCTGCGAAACTGGGTGGTATGCTGATCTTGGCTGCCGCAGTGGTTTCTGAAATATAACTTATGTCGAGTAAACTTTTATGAACTAAACTGTAGGCCAGTTTCTCTGCTGCTTCCACACCGGGGGTTATTATCTGATGTATACCAACAGCTTTGAGGATCTTTATATGAAGAGGCCCCGATGCCCTGGAGATGACTCTTTTAACCCCCTTCTGTTTCAGAAGAACTGAGGTCAGCAGATTCGCTTCGAAATCTTCACCAATACAAACGATTCCCACATCCACATCCTTTAAACCGATTGTATCCAGCGCTTTTTCATCGGTACTGTCCATGCAAACTGCATATGTTACCAGGTCCCGCATCTCTTCTATCAGATCCATAGATTTGTCTATTACTATTACCTCAGTACCTTTCTGGATAAGATTTTCGGCCAGCGCACGGCCAAAAACTCCCAGTCCGATGATAACATATTTATCCATAAGAAAAATCCTGTTCTAACCAATCATCACCGATTCGGATGGGTATTCGACTTTAACAGAAGGAAGTTCGGTGGGTGCGGTAATGGCAAAGGCCAGAGTTAATGCCCCCAGTCTCCCGATAAACATCGATAATATAATTATTAACTTTCCATTTGTGGTTAACAGTTGTGTAAGTCCCCGGGACAGTCCCACTGTGCTGAATGCTGAGACTGATTCGAAAATTATGTCAATTATGGGGGCTTTTTCGGTAATGCTTAACAGAAAAGCAGAAATTACCACGACCATCACTGAAAACGCAAAGACAACCAGAGCACGGTTAAGAACCAGAAATGGAATCCTGCGTTTAAAAATAACTATACGGTTCTGGCCGGTAATAATTGCCCCGATACTTGCCCAGAGTATCCCCAGGGTGGTGGTTTTGATTCCTCCTCCGGTTGACCCGGGAGATGCCCCGATAAACATCAGTATCATCATAATCAGTATCGATGAATTATTGAGTGCTGCAAAATCCACAGTATTGAATCCACTGGAACGTGCTGTAACTGAATTGAAAAATGCAGTCAATGCCCTGTTCCATCCATTCGCATGATCATCCAGGGTGTATAAAAGAACGAAACCTGTCAATAATAACAGACCACTGATTATCAGAACCATACGGCTTTGAATCGAAAGCCGCGAATGGTGATGTGTCTTTTTTAACTGAACAGTACCACCAATTAGTTCCAGTATCACAATAAAACCCAGTCCACCAAGAATTACCAGAGATGAAATGGTCATTAAGACTCCGATATCATGATGATAGGAGCTAAGGTTATCTGAAAAGGTGGAAAATCCGGAATTACAGAAAGCGGAAATGGCGTGAAATACTGAATTAAAAATCAATTGGCTGGCAGTCCAACCCTGGTCTGCCCAGAAAAACATCAGCAGAATTGCACCGGCTGCCTCTATGCTAAAAGTCAGGATTACTGCATTTCGCAATACAGTGGAAATTACTCCTATCTTGTCAATATTCATCATCTGATGCAACATGACTCTTTCTCTGATGCCTACACCCTGACCAAAGAAAAGGGCCAGAAAACTTGAGAGGGTCATGATACCCAGTCCGCCTATCTGTACTAAAAACAGGATTATGAGTTTTCCGGTAAAAGTAAACCCTCCAGCAGTGTCAATCACAGTAAAACCGGTTACACATGTAGCACTGGTGGCTGTAAACAGTGCGTCAATAAAACTGATTGATACGTTACTGGGAGTTGCTTTTGGGAGCATCAGAAGTGCGGTGCCAATGAAAATTACCACGATATAGCTTAGCATCATGGTCTGGGCCGGATGAAACTTCAGTGAAGCCAGTCTGGTGTTATAATTAATTCCCTCAGTAATAATAGATAAAATGATTAGTATCTGGGCAAAGCCTACATAGATTTCTGTAACTGCTGTGATATTCATGTCCAGAAAATATTTTCTTATGACATTTATTCCCTCCATACGGATTATTAAAGCGAATTCTGATAAGATCAGTACTGCCAGTACTGCTTCGAACCAGTGTCGTTTTAAAAAGGAAAGCTTTGAGCGGCTGAAAAGAAACTTAAAGATAAACTGCCACAGATAAAACTGTACGATTAACAGATCAACCCGGTTAAGGATTGCCGAGACTGAATCTGTTAAATAAAAACCATATTGAAGAACAAGGCTGGAGATGGCTGCGAGGCTGAAGAGTGCTAAAATCAGGTTAATGATTTTAACAAATGGCTCTGCCCAGTAAAGGTATTCCCCAGATTCATTTACAGTTAAAGATTTTGTCATGAACATAAAACCAGGCGTATTTCTGTGGCTTTTCTGTAGAATCCTCCTACATAAAAACCGCAAAAACTACTTTTTAAAGAAAAAAAACACTGCTCCTACAAGGAGGCAATATCCTACTATGTAATTCCAGCGAAACTGCTCACGTAAATAAAAGATGGAAAACAGAGAAAAGATGACCAGGGTTATTACTTCCTGAATAATTTTTAGTTGTGCTGCACTGAACTGGCCATGACCTATACGGTTGGCTGGTACCTGAAAGCAGTACTCAACAAACGCGATCAGCCAACTTATAATTATTACTGTCCAAAGTGGCGTATCCTTGAATTTTAAATGCCCATACCAGGCAAAAGTCATGAATATATTCGAAACCACCAGTAGAATAATTGTTTCCATATCAGGCCTGCTTTTATCAAAGCGGGAAAATATACATTAATTCCATTTAACGATGCCAATAACCGGATCTTTGCCAGCCCGTTGCAGTCAAAATCGCCCAAAAAAGTCCTGAAAACCTCATTATATGTCCTTTAATGGAATACAGAGTTCCGTCTGCTCTGTGGCAGCTCTGCTAATTTTATTAATACTAAATTTTGTTTTCATATATTTTAAGTGTCTTATTGAGGAGTACCAGTTAGATGAAGTTAAGTATCGTAATACCGGTTTATAACGAAGAAAAGACCATAGAAACCACTATAAGGAAGGTCTTAAATGCACCAGTACCCCCCGGGATCTCTTCCAGAGAGATTGTGGCGGTTAATGATGGATCAAGTGATAGATCTGCTGAACTATTAAACAGCATGCACAGTGATGTTGTACGTGTTTTTCATCTGGACAAAAACAGTGGCAAAGGTGCTGCTCTTCAGCATGGCTTCTCCAATTGCACAGGAGATATCGTTTTAATTCAGGATGCCGATCTGGAATATGACCCAAACGAATATCCGGTGTTACTGCAACCTATCGTTGATGGACATGCAGATGTGGTTTACGGGTCCAGGTTTTTAAGTGCAGGACCACATCGTGTTCTTTATTTCTGGCACTTTGTCGGTAATAAAATGCTTACTCTCCTGTCTAATATGTTTTCCAATCACAACCTGACCGACATGGAAACCGGATATAAAGTCTTTAAAAGATCGGTTATTAGCCAGATTACAATCGAAGAAAAACGGTTCGGTTTTGAACCTGAAATTACCGCAAAGATATCCAAGCTAAAAGACGTAAGAGTGTACGAAGTAGGGATCTCCTATTTTGGAAGAACCTATGGAGAGGGAAAGAAAATCGGCTTGAAAGATGCTTTCAGAGCTTTAATCTGCATTCTTAAGTACAATCTAAGGCCATATCGGAAAACACAATGATTATGGCATCCAGATTAAAGCTGGTAATCATAAATTTCTTTAAAAAACACAGAATCCCCATATTCTTTATTGCTCTTGCTGCAATAGTGCTTCCAGAGATAACCGTTTATTTTCACCGACCCAATCGTGGATTCGATATTTATGGTTATTTAAACGCTGGCAACGATGCATTGAAGCTGGAGAACCTCTACAGGATTTCTGAACCTGGAAAAAACAACACCTGGCCTCCATTCTTCTCTTTCTTTTGTGTGCCACTTGCTCTTTCTCAAAAATTCTTAGGACTGCCTGTTACAAAGGAACTGTGGTATTTTTTTAATTTTATGGCTTTTATCCTGGCCATGCAGATGATCTCTTTACTGCTTTATAAAAAGAAGCCCTCTTTCCTGCCAGGTAATGACAGGTTCGATTTCACTTCCGATCTGGTTTTTGTCCCCTTTTTTCTTATTCTGCCTGGTTTTATCAAGAATTTCTTCATGCTGCAGATAAACATGTTTGTTCTGTTTCTGGTGATTGCCGGTTTTTTCTTTTACACCCGGGAAAGAAACTGGGTCGCTGGTTTATTCTTTGGGCTTGCTGCTTCGATAAAAGCATTTCCCGGCCTTTTTCTGATCTATTTCCTCTTGAGAAAACAATGGAGAGTTTCTGGCGCCATCCTCTTATGGGCTATAGGATTTACGGTTTCACCTGTCCTGTTTTATGGCATCGAACGGTTCAGCAATCTCATGATCGAATGGATGTCGATCAGCTTTTTTAAACCATTTATAGTTGGATATCATTCTTATTTGAATCAATCCCTTTATGCGTTCTGGGAACGGCTGCTGGCTCATCAGGTTCATATCACCCAAGCTGGCTCCATGATGATCAAATCAGCTAATTATTTGTCGATTATTACAATATCCATTATCGTTTTTTCATCGATTCTGAGTGTTCCCTATAAAAAACTGTCGATATCCGGATTTATCGAATTTTCTATGATTTGTGTCATGATGATGTTGTTTCCTCCAATCGCCTGGGAGCATTACTGGGTATTGCTGTTACCTGCAACCGCCTCTGCATATTACTGCTTGAAGAAAATGCCGCAGGTGTTCACTACTGCAGTCAAGTCCCTTTTTGTTACCTATATCATATTAACGGCAGTACCTTACATCTTCTCAAAATCGGCAATCACCTACTTTTTAAAAATGCATTCCAGTGGCATGTTCTCTGGACTGGTGCTCTTGTTTGCCCTTGTTATTCTGCACAGAAACATCAATCTTGCTGCAGTAAGCGACTGAAGAGTTAATACATTCGTGGAAAAGTATTTTGGGAAAATGTTTTCTTTTACTATTTTCACAACCAAAAAAGTAAGTTCCCCAAATGGATCACCGGAGAAAAGTCAATGATTGTTAGCTCAAGAATAAAAACGGCAATTCTTCAACAATTAAAAAAATACAGAAAGCCAATTTTTTTCTTTGTCCTTGCAGCCCTGATTCTTCCAGAAATTACCGTTTATTTTAATCCCAATAATAACCGGGGCAGGGATATTCTGGGATATATCGCTGCCGGTCATGATGCTCTTAAACTTGGGGAGCTCTATAAGTTTTCCGAAACCAATACCTGGCCTCCATTCTTCTCTTTTTTCTCCGTACCTTTGGCTCTTTGCAATGATCTTTTGGGGTTAGTGCCAACTAAGCTGTTATGGTATTTTGTTAATTTTACTGCTTTCGTTCTATCAATGAAGATTATGATGCTGATGCTCTGCAAAAAGAAACCAGCATTCTTTCCGGGCAATGGCTTTGATTTTACATCTGATCTGATTGTTGTGCCCTTTCTGCTGGTTTTACCTCCTTTTATCGCCACTTTCTATTGGCTGCAGATCAATATGATAATCCTTCTGCTTATAACCTCCGGTTTGTATTTTCACGACCACCAAAAAGACTGGAAAGCCGGATTTTTCTTCGGTCTCGCTGCTTCGATTAAAGCATATCCGGGACTTTTTCTGATCTACTTCCTTTTAAGAAAACAATGGAAAACTTCTATATCCACACTGCTCTGGAGTATCGCTTTTACTGTTTCACCAGTATTATTCTATGGTTTTAATAAGTTTATAGCTCTGATGAATGAATGGATTTCGATGAGCCTGCTAAAACCTTTAGGGCCTGATTTTGTGACTCCATACAACCAGTCATTGTATGCCTTCTGGGAACGACTGCTGGTCCATCAGCTTCATATAGTAGAAACTGCTCCTTCTATTTTTGTAACTATAGCCAATTATTGCTCCATTGCATTAATAGCCATCATTTCATTTTCAACTATTTTAAGAGTTCCGCATAAAAGGGCATCGGTATCGGGCCTGATCGAGTTTTCTATTATCTGTATCATGATGATTCTGTTTCCACCGATCGCCTGGAGACATTACTGGGCACTGCTATTACCTGCAACTGTCTCGATATACTATTGTTTTCGTACGTTTCCAGGCATAATTACTCCATTAGTACGCTATTTATTAGCTGTATATACATTTCTTATATGGATCGCATACATCTTATCCAGTGTTATCGGTGAGTTCTCCAAAATTTATTCCTTTTATACAATCTCAGCACTGGCTTTATTGGCAATTCTGCTTATTCTGCATAAAAATTACAGCCTGCAGCAGTCTAATTCTTAAAAAAGTCTGCCTTTTATCCGGAAAATTTTATCTTACTACAAAACGAATTAACAATAACAGGGTAAAAGGCAGGAGTGCTGCTGATGAATCCAAGCTTAAAAAAGATCGAACTGACCATTTCTGGCATGCACTGCGCCAGTTGTGCCAATAGATTGCAAAAGGCACTTTATTCAAGAGACGGTGTTATCTCTGCAGAGGTAAATTTTGGGACCGGAACTGCATCTGTTGAATTTGACAATTCAAAAATATCATTCGAAGATTTGAAAAAAACAGTTGAAAATGCAGGGTTCAAGATTTCTGAAATGCAAATTACTATCACCATCGGCGGAATGCATTGTGCTTCATGTGCAGCTAAAGTCAAAAATGCGCTGTGCAGTGTAGAAGGTGTGATCGATGCCTCGGTAAATCCGGTAACTGAAAGCGCACTGGTTACTTTAGCTACTCAGGTGGTTAATACTGCCGAGTTAAGCCGGGCAGTCACTAAAGCCGGGTTTGAGTACCGGGGTGTTATTGATGAATCCGGAGCCGGGAAATCCGAAAAGTTAAAAGCCAGGGAGCAGCAGGGCAGACTATATAGAATGATTGTCGCATTTTCTGTCAGTCTTCCCATGATGATTGTCATGTATCTGCCTGCAATAATGCACCACCGTTATACACCCTTTATCATGCTGCTGATTTCAGCTCCTGCTTTTGTATATGTATCTTTTCCTATCTTTACTGCTGCTTATTCGGCACTTAAAAATGGCTCTCTGACCATGGATGTAATGTATGCCATGGGAATAATAACTGCATTTTCCGCCAGTGTTCTTGCTACTTTCGGAATCATATTTTCCCATCAGTTCATGTTCTATGAAACAGCAATAATGCTTGCGGGGTTTCTGACTCTGGGGCGCTTTCTGGAAGCCAGGGCACGCGGCAAAACCTCCGAATCCATAAAGAAGCTGATCGGTTTACAGCCGGCTACCGCAACTGTCATCCGTAACAATCAGCAAATAGAGGTTCTTGTGGAATCTCTGGTCAAAGGGGACATGGTCGTTGTCAAGCCGGGTGAAAAAATTCCGGTTGATGGAAATGTAACTGCCGGTGAGAGTTCTGTGGATGAATCGATGATTACAGGAGAATCGATTCCGGTGGTGAAAAAGCCAGGTGATTCGGTTATAGGAGGAACTTTTAATCGCAACGGCGTACTCCAGTTCAAAGCAGAACGGGTTGGAAAAGATACAGTTCTCGCACAGATAATAAAACTGGTCCGTGAGGCTCAGGGTTCTCGACCGCCTGTTCAGAAAATAGCAGATAAAGCGGTGGAATTTTTCATCCCCTTTGTCTTAACTGTGGCATTAGTGTCCTTTATTGGTTGGTATTTTATAGCTGGAACATCATTGCTTTTTGCATTTACCACTTTTGTGGCAGTGCTGGTGATCGCATGCCCGTGTGCTCTTGGTCTGGCTTCACCAACTGCTGTGACTGTAGGTATTGGCAGAGGCGCGGAGCTTGGAATTCTTATCAAAAATGGAGAAGCTCTGGAACTGGCCCAAAAAGTGACTACAGTAATTTTCGATAAAACCGGTACATTGACTGCAGGACATCCGGTGGTCACAGATATCTTGGCTTTTGAGGTTCCGAAGAACACATTGCTTTTTTATGCTGCATCTGTGGAAAAAGACTCTGGACATCCATTGGGAGATGCAATACTTGATGCCGCGAAAAAGGCTGGAATAACTCCTGGAGAAACCAGTGGATTTTTTGCAGTTGAAGGAAAGGGAGTGCGGGCCGATGTGGATGGAAAGAAGATTCTTATCGGAAATCGACTCTTTCTTAGCGAATCCGGAATCGATTATTCCTTCGTTGACAACAAGATTACCGAAATGGAACAGCAGGGCAAGACGGTTATTCTGGTTGCCGATTTTGAAAAACTGCTTGGGACCATTGCTATTGCCGATCCTTTGAAAAAGACCTCACAGAGAGCGGTAACTGAATTGAAAAAAATGGGTTGTGATGTGGTCATGATTACCGGCGATAACCAGAGAACTGCCAGTTCTGTCGCTTCAGAGGCCGCTATATCCAGGGTTCTGGCAGAAGTGCTTCCTCAGGACAAAGCCGCAGAAGTAAAAAGGCTGCAGTCAGAAGGGGAGATTGTAGCTTTTGTCGGTGATGGGATCAATGATGCTCCGGCGTTGGCCCAGGCGGATGTGGGTGTTGCTCTGGGAAGCGGAACCGATGTGGCGGTAGAGAGTGCTCAGATTGTTCTGGTTAAAAATGATCCGCTCGATGCGGTGGCAGCACTTCAACTTGGCAGGAAAATGATGCAGAGGATAAAGTGGAATCTTTTCTGGGCATTTGCCTATAATGGGGCACTTATTCCTTTGGCTGCCGGACTGCTCTATCCTTTGTGGGGGATAAGTTTCAGGCCCGAACTTGCCGGATTTGCCATGGCCATGAGCTCAGTAACCGTAGTTACGCTTTCACTTTTGCTCAAAAGGTTCACTCCTTCGGCATTACGCTAAGACAGCTATAACCAAAATCGTTCGGATCCTGTGACGTCAAAATCAAGATAAGTATATCCATATTTCCCATTAGATGTCATTTCGTACGAATGTGAGAAATCTGGTAAGGCATGCGCCCTTTATTGGTTTCGGCTAGCCATTCAGTCAGTACGTCAGAATGCGAGCGCTTTTGCTTTCTAAACTGAGGCATCCTTCTGATTAAATATTGTTTTGATATTAGTTCTTATTTTTTCCCGATTTGATATTTACGTTTTTTGCCATTGCTACCTGAGTAGCACCATAATAAGCTCTGAAAAATAAGCTTTTTTAACATTTCCGGTTCTTGTTTAGATATTTTATCCTTATTACTTCTGATTAGATATTGTTTTGATATTAATTCCTATTTTTTCAGATTTGATATTGATATTTAAAGTTATTCTGTTGCTGCTCAGAAACACCAATTAAGAGATGATGATATGAATTCTTTTCAAGTTTTAATTAATATCCTGATGGTTCTTTGTCTGGTTTCACCTGCTTATCCTATTATCGTATGGGAAGGAAAAATTGTTCCTGAGTGGCCCGATCAGTTACCTGGGAGACTGGCAAAACGCGGTTCATTGTCAACGGATGGGCTGGGGTTTTACCCAAATCCTAAAGGTACAATCTATGGGCTTACAATGATTGTAGATTTTAGTGATCAGCCGGCAATCTTTACAGAACAACAGGTTACAGACTGGTTAAATAAACCCGGGTTTTCGATGGGAGGCACCAAAGGGTCTGTGCGGGATTATTTCTATGAATGTTCCAATGGACAGGTTGATCTACAGAATCATGTAGTAGGTTATTACCGGGCAAAGAAACCCAAATCATATTATGAAAACGCAAGCGGTTATGAAACTGCAGCCGAACTTGTAAAAGAGTTGATCGAGTACTTTGATGCTACAGTTGATTTCTCCCTATATGATAACGACAATAATGGGACCACCGAGGCTATCAGTATCGTTTATGCCGGTTCAGGACAAACATGGGGAAAAGGACTCTGGCCACATGCCGGGAGTGTTGGAATCAGGAAGGATGGGGTTACCATTGGACGCTATAATATGTGCGACATGGGCACGAATTTATCGCTGTATGTGTTTTGTCATGAAACCGGGCACATGGTTTTCGGGTGGCCTGATCTTTATTGGTTTGGTGATTATTGCCTGATGGGAAACAGGATGAGCGATGTCAATCCACAGGCGATCAATGACTTTTTCAGAGCTGACCAGGGATGGATCCCTTGTGAGACTGTAAACGAATCTACCAATAAATCCTTTAAGGCCTGGCATAACGGAAGCGGTTATCTGTATGTCAATCCGGCAAAAAAAACAGAAATGCTGTTCTGGTCAGTAATTTCAAACACTGGCCGGTGGAGTAATGTCAAGGGCAAAGGCCTCCTTTTGTATCATTTCGATTATTCTATCCGAAGCAACAGTTCCGGAACCAGAAGATGTTTGTATGTGGTAGAGGCGGATGGAAATAATGCCATGGCTGCGCAGCAGTGGCCTAATCCCGGAAGTTCTTCGAAAGACTTTTTTTACAAAGGAAATAATGATGAATTTTCACCATCATCAAACCCAGCCTCTTATTGGGGTTTGAAAATATCCAAAATTAGCGAACCTGGAGATACCATGTACTTTGATGTTGGTACAGGATCGGTGAATGTTTCACGCTCGGAGGACAACCGGACACTGTTTAAACATGAAATCCAGAGGAAAAATGCTGTATTTGATGTTTTGGGCAGAATTAAATCAAACAGTGGTAATGTGGTAATAAAAACTGCTGGAGTTTATTTGATGTTCAATGGTGAATATAGAGGTAAAGAAGTAATGTTGTTGGGTAAATAAAAATTGCCTGACTCTGTCCCCAAATCCCTTGCCCCCTAAATCCCCCAAAGGGGGACTTAAGAGCGGAAAAGACCTTTGGATCAAGTTCACAGTTACATCATGGGATCCTAAAGTCCCCCTTTGGGGGATTTAGGGAGCAGGTTGCTCCGGTAAGCCCTCGTTGACAGGCACTTCGACGAGTCCTCGCTCTCTGTTACTTTGACGCGCCCTCGAGAAGAAGTCTTTTCAATGGTATAAACAACTCTACAAAAAGGCTGGGGACAAATTATCTTAAAAACCACAGTAGGTGAAATGTCATACATCTTTGCGACCCAAATTTTTCAGGGCTGAAAAGCATTCAACTGTCAATGAAATCAAACTGATACAAACAGCACTATTGGCTTAACGGTTCAGAACCATTCGCGATAAATAAGTTTCTTCCTGGGTCTGCAACCGCAAAATGAAAGTTCCGTTTGGTACATCATCTCCCTGCCATATCACGCGCGGCTTGGCAGTTCCGCGGGAATAATGAAGACGTTTCCCTGTAAGATCAAACACTGAGAGGGAAAAACCAGAAGGTTTTTCAAAAATAAAAATCGCTTTACCATTAAAATTTAATAACTGCACCGGAGTGCTTGCACCCCTTTCTGAAGAAGTGGGGATGAGGATCCTGTTGGTAGTAAATTCGTATGCTCCGATATCGATACTGCTTCCTTTGGGACGGACAATTCCATCACGGTCTATGGCAGGTGCAAGATCCGCTACACCGGCATCAACTGCTGGACAACCATTTTTCAAATGTAAGTTACCGGCATTGTAATCGACAAAAAAGTCAGCATAGTTTTTTACTACAATATTATGATCCGAAATTACTCCCTGCGACGATATACTCATTGCTGTAGTCAAATTGTTTCTTACTATACAACCGGAGGATGACGTTCCGTTTTTATGATCGCTGATCCTTATCCAGGGTGGGCCTGGTTTTTCCTGGTTGATATCTACTACAGTATTGTTAATGATAACACAGTTAATTGCACCCGACAAAGTGATCCCATGCCAGTGATCTGTGATTATTACATTGTTTTCGATGCGCCAATCCTCAAACAAGCCATCAAAACAACCGATCCCCTGAAGAGTTCCCAGGTGTGGCTGATTGGGATCTTCATAATTAATAATCGTATTACCACGCAAAACCACCCCGCGTACAACACCGGTTCCTACTTTTCCGCTGTCTCCCACCGACCACGACTGAAAGCCATCATCATGGTTGGAATTGACTGCATAGCAGTTTTTGATAGTGTTATACTGGAACGTACAATAATCCCCAAGCCCCCGCATACCATCATCGGCAAAGTTCTCCACGATGTTATTCTCCACCATACAGGAGTCGCCATTGACAGTGATACCAAATCGGACATTTTTAAAATAGATACCCCGAGCAACCATCCTGTTTCCCGGAAGCGATATCCCGTTGCACGACAGACTGTCCCACTGTGCTGCGGTCCAAGATGAAGCATCGGGAACCGAATAGGCAGTACAGGCTTCAGCGATGCAGTCGTAGCTTTTCCCTGTCCAGTTATGTGAAGCGAACTGGATCAGTGTTTTTGCACGGTACGGCTGTACAAACGAAGGACTTATGGTAAGTCCCTTTACTATCCATTTGCAGCAGGAGCGGAGTTCTAAACTGGATATTTTAGGACTGTGACCTTTTTCCGCCATAATAGTTATGTAATCGTCATTATAGTATTCTATGGCAACTATTTCTCCGTGAAATCCGCTTCTTAGAATAAGAGTATCACCGGCTTTTACCGGAGCTCCCGGATTTTTAACAATCATTGCACCCTGAGCAGTGGCAGGCTTGGTTTCAAATTTCTTAGTCTCTATTTTGCCGCTGTCAAAAACTTCTTTCAGGGTGCTCCATGGCTTTGTCTCGCTTCCATCATTGGATATTGAACCTTTTGCAGGATCAACATAAAAACGCTTTGCCTGGGCAGGAAAGCTGCAAAGAAAAGTGATGCAGAGAAGGGCTGTTAAAATGATTTTTGAGTTCATATATTGAATTATACACAGGGGCCTGGGAGGATAACAACATCATTTACTGGATTTGAAGGGTCGGATTACAGGTAACTACCCTAAATTCCGATGTTGACAGTCACTTCGGTGAGTCCTTGCTCTCCGTTATTTTGACGAGCCATCGCTATTTGTCACTTCGACTCCTTGCTTTTCTTATATTATTTTATTTTAAAATCAGCCGGGAACGGGGAGCCTGGAATCTTGTTATTTCATCAGGTATGTCATGGACGTATGCCCATATTTTCAGAGCAGGAGCATTTTGTGTTGGTCAAGAGCCGTTCGGTTTGAAGGACAAGCCATTTGATCTCATTTCTATCCAAGCTATGGACGAGAATGGGCCAACTGACAAATCAGGATACTACAGAGGATGGAATGAAAATATTCGGATTTGGAGAAGTTGGTCAAATGGCACTCGCATTTCATCGCAGGATCTATTCAGCATAACTACTCATGAACTTGGTCATGCACACCATGACCAGATATACGATGGTTCTTATGTAAATAATGTTGACAGCAAAATTAAAGAAGCTTGGGCAAGTGCCGTCAGTTATTATATGACATCGTCTATATATAGTCTTCCCCTTACGAGTTCATCACTTGATTGGTATCATAAGCAATTGTGGAGAACCGGTGGTGACGCGTATTCGCCTCTAATGATTAATCTTATCGATACGTATAATCAGCGTAGCTTCGGTAATATTTATTTACAAGACCGAGTATCAGGATATACCCTCAAGCAGATTGAAACAATCATTGCTAAAGGTGGATGCAGGAACATTTCTGATTTCAAGAATGAAATCAAGGCTCTTCCTTTGCCAAGTGGTGTTACTGCCGCCATTCGGGATGAATACCTCAACCAATACTAAGGAGTACAATTTATGAGAGTTCTATTTTGCTTGTTTGCGGCAATATTGGTTTCCTGTGAAACTGATATAGAAAGATGGACTACACACACATACTATCTTGAAAATGGTAGTGGTACCACAATTCGTCTATTAGGTTTTTCTGTATTGGGTGGCAATTTGCCGACTGTTGACACTATAGTTGATACCACAATCTCATCAGGCGAGTCAATCATAATTGTCTCTGGATATGGCATCGGAGGTCCTACATTCCAAACAATAGGTGCCGAGTCCTGTGATACGATGAAGGTTTTCAAAAATACGACATTAGTCATACAATCTTGGAATTTCCTGAAGACATCTGTTAGTGTTAGTGATACTGCAGAAAAACTTTATCAGTTTCACAATGCTCAAGTCTATGTGCCCTATGACACAGTATTCTTTGATAGTGATGACCCGCAACCAAAAGAAATAAAGTATAAATTTCTAATCAGGTAAAGACGGTCGCGCAAAAAGCAGAATCGGCACTATGCAAAGTCGCCTTCCAATGGCAAGCCGGTTCCGCTATCACTCATCCAAAATTTTGATCCGTTTTTCTGCGCAAAACTTCGGCTTCCGCCCGAACCCGTTATTTGCAATAGTTCGGAGTTTAGAAAAAATGCCATTTAGGCACCTTGCGAGAGAGAGGGACGGACCAGAAGAAGTCGGATACGATGCAATTTCAATAAGGGTGCTGGATAACCATTTCGAAACATTGATCAAAGACTCTAAAATACAGTGTGCATGCTATATTTTAGAAGCCATTTCATAATTAAGCATTTGTTAGGTTTAACAGTTTATTCAATGTAATCAACATACAAGCGATATTGAAAAAGCCTTGAAAAATATGAATATGTCTGTCGTATCTTACTATCAACCTTCTGTAGTTACCGATCCACGAAATGGTTCTTTCTATTTTCCATCTTTTTCTATATCGTCTGAGTTTTCTTCCATCCTGAGTTTTAGGTTTTCGACGATTTGTTTTATGCGGAACAATCAAGTCTATTCCACGCTTTTT
>JAAYPC010000127.1 GCA_012519985.1 Fibrobacter sp. | reverse complement strand
GGGAGATTTAGGGGCATAGGGAGATTAGGAAGGCTTCCTTGACACCAATTTTAATATCATAATGTGGGCCTTATCTTTCGAATGTTTCTACAAAAATAACCGGAGTAGACAATTATGAACTCCCATATTGTCAGATTCAGTGTGTTGATTTTGATTCTGGTTTTCTTCAGTGGATTTGCCCGGCAGATTGAATCGATCGCAGACATAGAGAAAGCAGCACAGAATCCTTTGGCGGACCGCATTTTTCTTGGAGTTCAGAGTTATACAAATTTCGGATTGGGACCTTATAATCGCGTACAGGAAATCCTGAATGTGCAACCGGTGATCCCTTTTGACTTTGGTAACTGGAATCTTACCACCCGATGGGTGATTCCTTTTGTATTTCAGCCCGAATTAACAAGTGAAAGCGGAAGAGATTTCGGCTTGGGTGATTTGAAGACATTCTTTTTTTTCAATGTTCACACTGCTCGCTCTATAAGATCCGGTTTCGGTCCCGTGTTTTTAATACCAACTGCTACAGATAATTCTATCGGGGCAGACAAATGGGCTTTGGGACCTGCAGTGGTAGTGGAGATAAACAGTAGACAATGGCTGGTTGGATTGCGTGTTGATAATCTGTGGACTTTTGCCGGAGATGATGACAGGGAGGATTTAAACATATTGACTATGCAACCTTTTATTAATTTTGTGGTTCCCGGAACCGATGGTCTTCTGTTAACCTCAACTCCTGTAATTACTGCAAATTGGGAAACCAGTACAAACAGATGGACAGTGCCTTTGGGTGGTGGAGCAGGGTATCTGATAAGAGTAAAAGAATTTTCTTTTTTAGGTACTGTACAGGGGTTCTGGAATGCTTTACGGGGAGAGCTTTCGCCAGACTGGACAATGCAGATTACCTTACAGGCGATCTTTCCGAAAAAAAGACAACCAGACTAACGTGAAATGAGTTTCAAATCGTTGGTGTACTTGGTTGAACGCTGTAAACCTGGTCTCCTTTATATTCTTTTAAAAGCTGGATTGCCTTACCCTGCATGATATCTTCTATTCTCAGGCAAAAAAGAACACCCCCTGCCATCAGGCCTTTGACATAAGTATCTGCAATCTTTTCAGGGATACTGAATTCCTGGAGCATGAGTTTGAGTCCTCCATGTGGCTGAGTAGCAGCGCCTCCGGTAAGCTCCACAGCGATTGTACCGCTGGCAAGCACCCGACCCACATCAGAAATGCTTATTCCCTTTTTACCCGTAAAAAGAGAGGGAAGACCGCTGATCTTTTTGGGACCCAACTGATCGGTTTTCAGGACCATGGTTTTGGGATCAGTTATCTCCAACTCCTTTGCCACTAGCTCCTGAGCAATGGCATTCATCTGTCCTTCAGAGAAACCTTCCTTCAAGAGATTCTCTACTGCTTGTTGAGCGGTCTGGAGATCCCAAAAAAGAGCAAAAACGGTTTTCATGATCCACCCCTCGTGATTCCGGTTGTCCTCTTTCTGATCTAAATTTAATGGATCAATATTTATGCCAGATCACATGATTCCGATATTGGGTTTTGGTATTCGACCCAAATTGGATACCATATCGGATCCCCGCATCGAATCCCCGCATCGAATCCCCGCATTGGATTTCCGTATCCGATTTCCGTATCCGATTTTTCACAGGGCGTTGCCCTGTGCTAACCTAGATCGCCCTTTCAGGGCTATGCATGATGGGACGGTCCCAGCCTGTAGGGCTGGACTAGGTTAGCGTAGGGCATCGCCCTACGATACGTGTGATACGATATGATACGATACGTATGATACGATAATAATGGCCCCCCGTCCCCGTATCTAATTCCCCGGGGCCCACGGCAACACCCACATCGCCCACATGCCCCGAATCCCATTCCCGTGTCCAATTCCACAGGGCATGGCTCTGCCAATACCACACATGTGAGGTTTGGTCCAATAATTGCAAATTTTTCAGAATTCCCCAGGTTTACGAGAAAAAACATAAGAACACAAAAATGAAGGAGAGAAAAAATGCCCCAATCTCTTTCGATGGTCATTCTTCATATCGTTTTTAGCACAAAGCACCGAGAACCTCTTATTTTTAAAGAGTTGCGTAATGAGTTGAATTTGTATATCGCTACAGTCTGCAAAACCTGCAATAGTATTCCCATAAAAATCGGTTGTGTATCCGACCATATTCATATTGCGGCATCATTACCCAGGATAATCACAGTAAGCAAATTGCTCGAAGAGGTCAAAAAGAGTTCCTCCAAATGGATTAAAGAAAAGGACGAACGTTTACAACATTTTTCGTGGCAAGATGGATACGCGGTATTCTCAATTAGCCAATCTCATCTTGATCGATTAGTTAATTACATAAAAAACCAGGAGTCGCATCACAGGGATAAATCTTTTCAGCAAGAATTACGCAATCATCTAAACCATTATCGTATCAAATATGATGAACGCTATGTCTGGGATTAATCTGACCTATCATAACTCCTCTATCCCTAGCCCTGAAAGGGCGCTCTAGCTCAGCACAGGGCAACGCCCTGTGTGGTTGGATGTGGAAACGGAAACGTGATGCGGAAACGTGATGCGGAAACGTGAAACGGATACGTG
This sequence comes from Fibrobacter sp., assembly GCA_012519985.1. GTDB lineage: Bacteria > Fibrobacterota > Chitinivibrionia > Chitinivibrionales > Chitinispirillaceae > JAAYPC01. The sequence goes on along the minus strand of JAAYPC010000127.1, from coordinate 7,150 downwards.
AAACGGAAACGTGAAACGGATACGTGAAACGTATAGATGACATGAGACTCTGTTTAGAGCCTCTGTCCCCTCTTATCCGTTCCATCAATAGGAATCGTAGTGCATCCAAAGAGCCTGGATGCCACTCTGGGGCCCATCTGTTCGGTAATCTCTTCTCGGCCCAGGTTTGAGGTAAACATTGTGGGAAGACCATTGGCGGTACGGGTATCTACTATGCGGTACCAGCACTGCGCTACAAACGCTGATGGTTTTTCTACTCCTATGTCATCTATGACCAGAAATCGATTGGTGGTATACTTGGCAATTACCTCTTCTTCGGTGAACTCACTTTCTCCTACTGTGCCGGCCCTTATTTCTCCGATAAGCCTGGGGGCACTAATAAAAAGCGGATTAGAATTTGGGTCGTTTATAAGCAGTTTTCGCATGGTGGCTACTGCCAGATGGGTTTTCCCGGTGCCACATGGACCAAACAACAGAATCGATTTTTTCAGGGGAAGGGTGATCGCTTTTAAAAAATCCACTGCTCTGAGATGATTTTGTGTCTCCGGACGAAAATTCTCAAAAGAACATCTAAGATAAATTTCCGGGACTCCGCTTTTCCATAGAATGTTATCGATATTTGCCAGCCTGGTTTCGTATTCGGCTCTTTTTTTCAGAATCAGAACACATTGTTTTGAACAGAAAGAATCTATCCATAGTGTATCGCTGTTATATTCAATGTCTTTGCCATCCCATTGAATGTCGCTGAATTTAAAGATTTTACCGCATCCTGCACATTTTTTGTTACCACTGTGATTAAAATCGGATCGAATGGAGAATTTATTCATAAACCTGTTTAATCCTTAACTGCATTGATGAATTTTCAGCAAACTGACTTATTAAAATACTACATTTTTTGCTGGTGGAAAGAGATGAAGACCTAATTCGGATGTTTGTTTAACGTGAATCGTCCGATTCAAGGGAGGGTTAATCCTGTGATCAGTAGAGACAAGGGCCATTCCTTGTCTCTTTCGGATGGAGGATAAAAACCTAATCAATAAATTTAACTTTGGAGGTATCGCGTGATTTTGCTTCAGGGAATTCGTCTTTATGACCCAAAGCGATGCCTAAAATAGTCTTATATCCCGGAGAGAAACCAAGCTCAGCCCGAATAGCCTCTGCATCAGCGGTATTATTGTTAATAGCACGTGCCACACCTCCTAAGGCACAGGTTCCAAGATTAAAGGATTCTGCACTCAGCATGATATTCTGGGATAGAAGTCCGCAGTCAAATTCGCCATAAGGGTTAGCGGTATCGTTGGCAATAACAATAAGTACAGGTGCATCGTAAAAGTTGCCACCTGTGGCCTTGATCTTTTCGAGCAGACCTGGGGTTGAAATTACACGGACTTCCCAGGGTTGATTATTTTTTGCACTCGGTGCATTAATACCTGATTTTATGATAACATCCAGCATCTCTTTTGATACCTTTAGATTTTTATATTTCCGGATACTGCGTCGGCTTAAAATCGTTTTATTTACTACATCAGAAGTACTTTGCGGTTTTTCTGCGCAAGACAGAAATATTGTGGCAACCAAAATCATCGATAGATAACAAGTTTTCTTCATCACCATATCACCTCTTCATGGTTAAAAAATGTATTAAGAAAGGTTGAAAAACATTGCATTTCAACAAAATTACAGCGATACTCCGCAAAAATCAAGAATTAATAACCACGAAGCGCCCATGGAAGCTATAGATGTTGTAGGCCCCGCCAGAACATGGCAGCAGCCTACAAGCTGCTACAGGAAAAAGGACTCTGGTGATGCCAGTCCGTAAACGAATTGAAACCATTTCTCAATATTAGAATGGGATTCACTGAAACCCTGAATTCCTATTACCCAAAAGATCCAGTTCCTGATACGATGTTGTGTATTTTTTGAAGCTGATACATTCCTGAATGCTTTTACAATCTGACGAACCGGTTCTTAATTGGCACAAGTCAAAATAATAGCTTCCTGCTTTGGAAATATAAGGAATAAGGGGCTTACCATGAATAAGAAAAAAGGTTTTAGAAAAATCAGCATCACCTCGTTTATTCAGGATGCCGTTGATTTGAGAGTGAATTGCGAAAAGGATAAGGAAAAGCTGATTGCAGCAAATCTTCAATGGTGCAAGTATGACGAATTACTGGAAAAGACAGAAGAACTGATCCCCCTTAACAGTAAACTACTACTGTGCCGTGAAGGTTGCAAATATGAAGTCTCATGCCTGCAGGAATTTGCACGTGAGTGTTACAAGTTACGATCAAAGCTTCGTAGTGCATTGAATAATTCTTTTGAAATGGCCGGGTGGGAAAGGAAAATCCCAGGGATGTCCAGAAAAAAGGCGTATATCGATATTTCACAGGATCTGATGGATTTGGCAGTAACAGCAGAAAGATTCATGTTCAAAGCTCCGGGATTTTTTACAGATAAGCAAATAGTCTCCAAAGCACGTAGTCATTCGGCTCTGCTTAGAAAAATGGAGGCGAAGAAAACATAACTATTCGATTCAAGATCAATCCTGAATAAAGAATGTCTCGATAAGTGCCGATCGCTTCACTCCGTTATGAAAATCATCAGAGCAGCCGGAAAGATTGCTTTTGGTGATGATCCAAACCGAAGGAAAGCATATGCAACCAAATGATGCCAATATGTGATTACAGATAAACTGGAGATAAAAATACCGGCTCAAAACTTCGGACAACTTTGTGGCAATATGGGTAAATTTAAAGCAGTCTTGTGAAATAATGGGCAATCATGTGCTTAGTTTGAGTAGATTCCTGGGAATCTATGTTTAATATTTTCAGCGGGCTAAAAATAATAAAGTCCCCTAAAGTGCCATTTTTTGGCTAATTTTAAGGGACTTTATGGCTGGTCAGGAGGGACTTGAACCCCCGACCCAGTGGTTAACAGCCACTTGCTCTGCCGACTGAGCTACTGACCAATAAATTCGGCGTAATATCTATCTAAATTATCAACGGATCCAAAATATAATAATTCTGCTAAAATAATGTCAAACAATTTCTAAGCCCCGGTTAACAAGAAAATACCGGGGCAGTTTCAGATAAAGCAGCAGTTAAATAGTGCAGCCCCTGGTAGCTTAATTATTTCTTTGTATCTGCCATGGATACAGTGTGCCATGATTGATCAGAGTATCTGTGGTACTTATGCTAATATTACAGGGGCCGGAAGAATCAATCCGCTCCTGAGTCATTGTTTTTTGCGCACCAGGCCTAAGAGTAAAAGACTGACTTTCCCACTTAATCCACAGCGTACCATCAGAACCTATGCTGTCTACAGAGAAATCCGGATTATTATTCCATGGAAGCGACTCGATGGTACTAAGAAAATTTTGTGCACCGATATCGGTGCCATTGAAATTGATATACAGTCCATCTCCAAAAATGAGTTTAGTTGAATCCTTCATTTCAGGAATGATACCGCTCAATATCTTATCCTCACTGAAATTAAAGGTAACCATCGGTAAGCATGGAACATTAACACAGGAATCATGATCGAACTGAAACCTTTCGTGTCTGGTATAATTCAGAAAGACGATTTTTCGGAAACTATCAGCCTTCGTTATTCCAAAGCTGATCGAGTAGCTCTGAGGATCTTTATCGTTGGGTGGGCAGGCTGGATCTATTTGGGTTAAAACAAGTTTATAGCCTGCTACAGTTGTGTCATTACGTGTAGGGAATCTGAATTGCAGAGGATAAGAGATTGTATCTACATGAAACATCAGATACAGGAAGACAAGATCGGGTCGGTCACAGCCCATATTGCAGGGGCATCGAATATCACCTATAGAATCTAAAAAGATCATGAGCCGATTTGAACTATTGAACAAGGTATCTCTTTGTTTAATCGTATTTAAAAGTTCAAAACTCAGTTTATTATGGGGCATCTGCACTGTAATCGGTTGCTGATAGCCACTTATTGCAACTGTTACATCATCATACTTTACATGGGTGGCTATCAGTGTATCTACAACCGATACATTTGCTCTTACCGATTTGTCTGCAGGTCCGGAAAATTCGTTTGAAAAGGATACATTTGAATTACCTATAAGCTTATTAACCTGATTTGTCGATCCGATTTTTGTTCTGAGCAGAAATATCTGATTTCCAATTCTCTCAGGGATAATAAACTGATAAAATCCTGGATTGAGTTTTCCATTCTGAAGTACGCAGACTTTCCGTCCATTGAGGTTGAAAAGGTCCACCAGGACCTCTTGCAGATCTGTAATATGTAAAAGCAGCTTTCCATTATTAATTCTGATATGATTCTGGATAGGTTTGGTGGGTCTGCGGATAGATGAAATCTCAAATTCGAAGGTTCCATCATTTAACGATGTTACAGTTTGATCAGTGCTTAGAAGTGTAATTTCGGCTCCTTCAATCGGGGCCCCTGATCTGTCGATAACTTTTCCGCTCAGCTTGTTTTCTGCTGCGCTTGCGTACACAAATAACCCTAGAAGATATACCAGAGGCAAGAACCGGTATTGTTTCATTTTTCTCTCCTTTACAGGGTAATGCAAGTCGTATAATCGTATTATAACTAAAAAATTATCAGAATGTGATTGTATTAAAGATTAAAACCGGAGTTTTAGAAACTGCTGAAACTCCAGTAATACTATAAGGATGTATCTATTTGGTGATTTTGGTCAGTCGATAGTGTTCAGAACTTGTGATTGCTTCAGAATGTGTCTGGTTCGTTATCCAGATTGTATTGGCGGTTGATCTGCAGGGTGATCCACTCTATGTGTTTGCGTAAAATCGGTTTTTCCAGAATCGTCACATCATTTTTTAAAAGATACTGTTTTTCTTTGAGTCCGATCCTTTTGGCACAGGCAAAAAACGTGATGCTGTGATCAATGATTTTCAAAGCTGAGAAAATGTCGAAAGCAATATGGATACTACATGGTGGATCAAGGTCCAGTAATACAAATTTAATCTGATATTTATTGCAGAAACTGATCAGTCTCTCCGGATCATCAAATACTGTAATCACTGTTTCACGGCTTAAGGTGTTTACCAGAGAATCGGTGAGAGGAGTCGGAGCAGCATAGAGCACCAATTTTACATCTTTAGGCTCCAAATCTTCAGCCTGCTCTTCTAAAGCGATTCTTTCGGTTTCCTTATTTTCTGCTTCCTGCCGAAGTTTCTCCCATTTGTTTCGCTCTATAATTTCCAGTAATCTGGCTATTTTCTGACTATCCAGGCGCATCATTCCGCTTTCTGTTCTCTTCTATTTTTTTTCTGCTTCAGGAAGAGAGACTCCCTTCTATCGAAAAGTAGACGGAATTTCTCAACCGCACAGACTTTCGACTTACCCATAAAGGTGTTACCCACTATAAGCGATAACGCCCGATGAGTGTGGCAGAGTTACTGCAGGGCAGCCCCCTGACTGATCTGCAGAAAGGTGCATTGATTGAATTATATACTAATAAGATGTTTGCTACAAGTCTTTAGCCTAAATAGGAGTTTTTTTGACATGTGTCGCTTCGATCCCTTTGTTTATTGATCCAAGAGTTCTGGTTATATAACCTTGTAGATATGGGCAAGTATCTTTTGGGCAGTTGACCTGAATGGCTCTATGTGATTCACGCCAAAATAGGTCTGAATTGGGTTTTATAACCAGGGTGGGGACGGCAGAAGCCAATTTCAGATTGTGAGATGAGCAATTAAACCCAACCGGAAATCGTATCCCGAAATATCCTTAAAACAGATGATCTGAACCAGATAAATAGCTATTAACCGGATACTGTTTTATCACTTCCAATACTTTCCCGAAATTTACACCATTTCTTTCTGCAAACAAGCTCCATTCGTTGAAAAATGCCAGAAGAGTATTTTTATAAGAGTTTTCTACCATCATTACTGTTTCGGACTCTATCGGTCTGTCGAATAAAGCCGGTGAATAATTATCCGGGTGAATGCTTTTCAGAAATGCCCGTACTCTTCTGCGAGAATTGTCGTTACATCCCGCACCAACTCTCCACAATCTTCTGTTTTTGGTTACATATTCTTTCAGCGAATCTGCTCCAGAGAAAGTGTGTGCCAGAAGAGGTTCGTTTTCGATTTCCCGTTTCTGGAATTCCTCTTTCAGTACAGGATAAGCCACAAACTCCGTTATTCCTGGAGCTGTAGTAGATTCGATCAGCACAAGGCTGTATGGCGAGATTCTTTCACCAACAATCTTCATGAGGTTTTTTAGCTCATGTGCCTGAGTCTCACTGCTGAAAAGTTCGCCCGGTTGGTTATCCGGATCATTACATTGTGTATCAACTATCACGCAATCGGCCAGAGTGAGAGAGTCAGGATTGTAGGTCGCAGTCAGATTCTGTGCCCGGATAACTACGTCAAAGATCAGTTCTGAGATCTGTGGGTTTTCTGATCCCACAGGGAACAGCCCCCTGTTAAGCAGGGGAGTTTTCCAGTAATTTTGTGAAGCTGGATTTTGACACCAAATAACAAATTTAGAATTTTGGCCATTGCTGTTTTTAGAATCTGCGATTCTAGCAGCCATAACAGGAGTACTGAGTCCCTCACCTGTTACCACTACAATCTCTTTTTGTTGAGATCTGGCAATATCAGTCAGAGCTTTGAGGCGTTTAAGTTCATTGATATACTCATCTTTAGAGGGCAAAGGGAATTTTTCTCCCAGGGGGCTGATAGAAAAAACGCTGTTATCTCTGGATAGAGTCATCTGTTTCCTCCCTCTTGAAATAACTCAGGGGAAATCTGTCTACAGCTTGAGTGTGGACAGACCCGTTTAAATTGATGCTGCAAAGTGCATGCCTCAATATAGCAGAAGCAGTCCTTAAAAAATTCTGACTCAAAGGTAAATAACTAATTTGTTTTGCTTCAAATTTATTCCGGTCCTTTTTTGAGAGAACATCTATATTTATATACCTGAATCGGGAATAGATCTTTTCTTAGTTTTTCTGCATGCAAATTACTTCATATATGCTTAAGGGCTGGTTAATGCCTTGAGAAGGAGGCTCAATGCAATACAGGGAATTTGGAAATACCGGGTTTAAAGCATCAGAGATCGGCTTGGGAACGTGGCAATTTGGGGGAGACTGGGGAGAAATTTCAGATGAAGAGATTAACGCAATTTT
>JAAYPC010000126.1 GCA_012519985.1 Fibrobacter sp. | reverse complement strand
ATCCGTAATTTTGAAGCATGCATCTGTAATTTTGAAGCATGCATCTGTAATTTTGAAGCATGTATCCGTAATTTTGAGAGCATGTATCCGTAATTTTGAGAGCATGTGTCCGTAATTTTGAAGCATGTATCCGTAATTTTGAGAGCATGTGTCCGTAATTTCGAAGTATGCGTCAGTAAATTTGAAGCTAACATCGGAAATACGGGTAGCGCGGAAAATTTTATTTAATGGACAATTTGGGCTTAAAGGGAAGCACACTACTAATTCAAGGGTATAAGTCATAGTTTTGCAGAAAAATGCTTTCAAATTTGAAGGCAATTGACGTTCGTATTCTGATACCCATCTATAGGGCTAGCTGTAACTAATAAAGGGCGCATGCCTTACAAGAATCCTCATGTCCGTTCGGAGTGACATCTGACATACGTTCGGAATATTACCTATCATTGCTTTCGAAATTTTACCTTGCGTACGTTCGAAAAAACGGCTTTGTTTCAGAGAAGAAATAACCATTTGGTAGTATAATGAAGACATTACTGAATTGTGTTGTGCAATTTATGTATATATTGCAAGGCCTGTCTCAGCGTTTTTTAATACCGCAAAGAACGGGAGTTATGAAAAATCAGAAAGGAATTGATTACCATTATGGCTGTTGCCAAAGCCGGATTTAAAACCACTCCCCATGAGTGAAAGACTCCTGCTGCCAGTGGAAAGGCAATAATGTTATAAATGAGTGCCCAAAGAAGATTCTGGTTGATTTTTTTTCTGCTTTTGATAGACATTTCAATCGCTTTGACAACATCCTGCGGATTATTATGCACCAGTACGATATCTGCAGTTTTAGTTTTTATGTCGGTTCCGGCTCCAATGGCAAAACCGATATCCGCCTGTGCCAATGTCGTAGCATCACTGATACTATCTCCGGTTACCGCAGTAAGAAATCCCTGCTTTTGAATCTCTTTTATCCGATGCACCTTTTCGTGTTGTGGAACTTCTGCAAAATAGTGATCCAGGTGAAGCTCCCTGGCAATGTGTTTAGCCACCCTGCGGTTATCCCCGGTAAGCATCACCGTTTTTATCCCCATTTTCTTAAGACTTCTTATGGCTGCACGGGATTCCATCCTGATTGTGTCGGTCAAGGTTATTGCTCCATAAAGCTCATCGTTAATAAGCACATAGACTACAGTTTTCCCTCCCTCTCTCAAGCGGGTACTATGATAAGAATCAAGACGGATCTTGTTCTCCTGAAGATAGCTGGGTGTTACCACCTTGACATCACGGCCTTCGACCAGGGCAGATACACCCTGGCCATTGATATAAGAGAACCTGGTTGATTCAAATGTCTCTTCTGAAAACTGGACAATTGCTCTGGCCAGGGGATGTTGCGAACGGATCTCTACCGATGCAGCATATTTGATAAGTTCATCGCGATTGACACCAGGGTGAAATACTTCAATATCGGTTACTCCATATCTACCCTCGGTCAATGTGCCGGTTTTATAGAATATAACCGATCGAATCTTATGGGCTGCTTCAAAGGCACGTCTGCTTTTTATCAGAATACCTTTGGATGCAGAGATTGAAGTAGAAACTGCCAGAACAAGTGGGATTACAAGTCCCAGGGTATTTGGACTGACCATGATCAGCACCGCCATCGTTCTTTCCAAAGAGAAAGCCAGATCCTGTTTCAGAACTATTTTCCAGATTAAAAAAATGAATAATACAGCAGATATGGTTATGATAGTTAAAATATTAGCCGCCCTTTCGGCACATTTCTGAGATGGGGACCTGATGACCGGTGTATCTTCCACCAGTCGGGTAACCTGAGATAAATAGGAATAGACACCTATGGCGGCAGCTTCGATTGTAATTGTTCCGCTGATATTTATGGCGCCGGCAATGACCTGGGACCCTTTTTTTTTAAATACCAGGCTGCCAGCTCCGGTCAGCATAGATTCGTTTACTGTGGTCTCTCCTTGCAAGACAATACCGTCTGCAGGAATCAGCTCTCCGGGTTTGACCACGATTTTATCCTTGCATTTTAAGCTTTGCAGAGGGACCTCTATTATTTCATTTCTTTTATTCAACAAATGTACGACATTGGGAAGTGAATTATGCATTTTGTGCATCGGTTTTGATGACGCGGTTATACTTTTAATTTCTACTATCTGCCCTACCAGCATCAAAGTAACAATGATTCCCAGTTCCCAGAATACAGGATCGGATTGGTAAATGGTAACCGCAGCCACGCTGTAAAAGTAAGCGATTGATATGGCTATAGCAGTGAGAGTCATTGCACAGATATTGGAGCTGCCAATCTCTTTAATGCATCCATCGAAAAATGGCCATCCGCCAAAAACATACACGATTGTGCCCAGTCCCAGTAATACCCATTTGTCCCCGGCAAATGCCAGCTCATGCAGATTAAGCCAGTTCTGAATCTGGGACGAAAGAAGCGCCATGGTTATAGTAAGGATTAATGAAAGCCAGAATCGGATCTGGTATTCTCCAATCCTGTTGGCATGATAGTAAAACTTATCTGTGGCATTGGGATACCGGACAAAATTTTGTGGTGATTTCATGGTGCTAAGGATAAGGCAATTGAAGTGCCAATAGTTAACACCTTATTCTGTCCGGTTTATAAGCCCAATACTGTCTGGAGTATTCAAAATTGGAATGAAATTGCCAAAAAGGTCAGTTTCACTCTCCAATTTTATTTATCAGGTACGGTATTCTGCATTGATCTTGACATAATCATAGCTGAAATCACAGGTGTGTGCCACAGCCGAAAAACTGCCCAATCCCAGATCGATGTCTATGGTTACAACCTTGGATTTAAGGGCATTATGAAGGCTGGATTCATCAAAGAGCTCCGGTTGCATATTTTTAAATACAGGTACCTTGCAAAGATGTATGGTCATTTTCTCTTTAGAAAATTGCGCACCGGAATATCCCACAGCACAGGCAATCCTTCCCCAGTTAGGATCATTGCCGAAAAGAGCACACTTTGTCAGATTGGAATTAGCTACTGCCTTTGCAGCGAGCTTTGCATCAGTTTCATTCCGGGCTCCGGTAACATTGATTTCCACTCGCTTTGTAGCACCTTCTCCATCGGCGGCGATCTGTTTGCACAAGTCATTGCACACGGTGTAAAGAGCCTTTTCGAACAGCAGCAGATCCGATTCTGAGGAGATGGTTACCGGTGATGCTCCATTAGCCAGGACCAGCACCATATCATTTGTGGATGTGTCTCCGTCAACAGTGAGATTATTGAACGTACGGTTTACGGTCTGTTTAACAGTTCTATCCAGCAATTCAGGTTCGATACTGGCATCGGTACAGATAAAGGCCAGCATCGTTGCCATGTTGGGATGAATCATGCCGGAACCTTTGGCTGTCCCACCCATGAAAAAAACACCCTGGGAGGTTTCGATCCTGACAGCAGACTGTTTCTCCTTAGTATCGGTAGTCATGATCGCTGTTGAAAAATTTGTACCCCCTTCAGAAGAGAGCACCTTTGACAGCTCAGGTAAAGCGGATTGAATTTTGTCCATAGGGAGTGGTTTACCGATAACTCCGGTGGATGCCACCAGAACTGCCTCTTTTTTTACTCCCAGAGTATCACCGGTAAGTTTTGCCATCAACTCTGTATCCATTCGCCCTCTGTCTCCTGTACAGGCGTTGGCACAGCCGCTGTTGCAGATTATGGCATGGATCTCTTTAGAAGGAAGGATCTCTTCACACCAGTCTACGCTTGAAGCCCGGATTGCATTTTTAGTGAAAGTGCCTGCCCCAGTGCAGGGTTTTTCGCTGAACAGAAGTGCCAGGTCCGGTTTCCCAGTCTGTTTTATTCCTGCTTTTATCCCATCGGCCTTAAATCCTGCTGCAACAGTGATTCCCCCAGAGATTTCAGTAATTGATGCTGGTAATTCGTTTTTCCCCATGATATACTCCTTAAATATGGAAAAGGTCTGTTTAAATTAGTAATGGTACATTCATAATGCAATCGTTCTCTGTTAGGAACAGCACCTCAGGTTTGCCTGATCGACATTCTTTTCGGAACCGGATACAGCGGTTCAGTTCCGGATTATTGCTGTTATGCGCTTTAAATGCTTTTGCTGATTCCCTGCAGATACCTCTCCAGAATTCAGAAGCTTCCGATCAGGTGGTCACCTATATAGTGAAAGATGGCGATACTTTCTGGGATCTGGCTTTTGAGTTTACCGGCGATCCTTTCGAATGGCCTTTTCTCTGGGAAGGTAACCCTCATATAAAAAATCCCCACCTTATCTACCCCGGGGATCAGTTGTTAATTTCCGGTGCATCAGGTCAGGACCATATCTCCACTGTAAATGATTCAGCTTCAGAAGGAAGCAGGCAAACCACAAACAGACAGGTGTCTTCAAAGTATTCCTTAACAGAAGATTCATCTGGTATTAAAGGTAAATTTCTTCTGAGCAGTCATTTTTTCTCGTCGGTGCCTTTTTTATGGACAAAAAAAGATTCCTCCGGAAATATTTATCCCGGAAATGCAATTGTGGAAAAGCCGCAGAAGAAAGGATCGTATCAGCTTTTTGACATTATCAGTATTCGACCGGGAAAAGGAGTAAATTTTATTCCAGGTGATACTATAGATCTGTTTGAATCGATTCGCTTTGTGCGATTCAGAAATTCTGTTACCAATCTGGTTAAAAGAAACGGCAAAGCGGTTGTCAACAAGGTGGAAGACAGGAAAATATCTGCCAGACTTATGGAGATGTCGGAAGTGATACGTGGTGGAGAAAGAGCAACAAAATATGACAACGTCGCACTAAAGGGCGTTTATAAATTCAGTCAACCGGAAAAACCGGTTGAGGCAGAAGTATTTGAACGGGTCGAATCATCTGCCAGTCCTTTTCTTTTTCAGACTCTGATAATCGATAAAGGTGAAACTGAAGGCATAAGAGTAGGTGATATTTTCGCTGTTTATCACAAAGAAAAAGGAAAGAGTGCCCAATATTGCATGACCGGATATGCGGCTCATGTGAACAGTTTCAGTTCATCACTTATTATTGTAAGTATTTCCAATAACACTGTTTCTCCAAAAGACTCGGTAGCTCTTATATTGCGAAGTGTACCTGAACAATAAAAATTATAATACCAAAATTCTAAACAGGGACATAAGCAGGAAAGAAATTTGAAATACGAAATTCGAAACAGGATAGGGACCACCACTTCTGCTCTTTTCTGATTTGGAATTTGAATGATTGGTTATTGGGATTTGCTGCTTGCAGATTTCCGCCGGGGACGGAGAAAACTTATCAACTTATCGTAGTGCAACCTCAGAATTAAACTAATACGTTGATCTGCCAACCGATGCAAAAGAGCTGGTGCTGTTATTCACTTAATGTTTAAGTACCAGATTTTCCTCCGATTAAAATTCGCTGAAATTCGATTTAAACGATGCTTTCCGCCGGGGACGGAGAAAACTTTTCAACTTATCAAAGTGCAACCCAGAATTAAACTAATACGTTGATCTGCCAACCGATGCAAAAGAGCTGGTGCTGTTATTGTGGGATGGTAGTGAATCGTGATTTGTAATTTTTACTCAGTCTACTACTGATTGTTCAAGTTCAAATTTATTATACTGGCTTCCATCTTATTACCCGATATGATCAGTTTCCCCACAGTTACCGGTAAAGAAAATCTTCGGGGGCCTGCACTTCCAGGGTTTATAAAAAGGCTTCCGTATCTGTTGTGAATCGCTGCAATATGCGTGTGGCCATACACTACCGCATTAAAGCCGGCTTTGACAGGATCAAGATCAAGATTCTCTACATCGTGAATAAGATAGATGGAAGTACCAGTTGTTTTAAATATTGCGGTGTCATAAATATCTGAAAGTCTAATGCGGGAATCAGTATTGCCCAGTACCGCTAATACTGGTGCAATCTTCTCAAGATGATCCAGAACCGCCCTGTCTCCGATGTCTCCAGCATGTAAAATGTAATCAACTCCTGTAAAAATGGAGTTTATCTCTGAACGAAACAGCCCGTGGGTGTCGGAGATTAATCCTATAATCAGGTTTTCTTTTTGAATCTCGATCATCATTTTTTTTCATTATAATAGTTTAGTTGTTGCCAGGGCAGAAAAACTACCCAAAACGATATCTTAGTGATAAGTCAGCCGGTCAGGTTCCTGTCCAGGACCGGCTGATTTCTCCATCGAAAGGCATCATAGTTGCATAACCCTGTAAATAATGGACCATTTATTGCAGATCCGACGCTTTCCGATCGGAGCAGAAATTCTTCCAGATCGATCGGGTATTCATTTCAGGGTGTGGGCCCCAGATCATGATCGTGTAGAATTGACTTTTACAGCCGATCCGTCGTCTGTACCAGTATCTGAAGAACTACACCCATCCGTAGTCATGCAAAAAGAAACTTCCGGTTATTTTTCAATACTACTGCCCAATATTTCTCAGAGACTCCTGTATGGCTTCAAACTGGATGACTCCAAAAATTGCTTTCCCGATCCTGCTTCCCGTTTTCAGCCACAGGGTATCGATGGATTTTCAAAAATAATCGATTGCCTGGACTATAAATGGAATGATTCGCAGTGGAAAGGAATTTCCAGAGATAACCGGGTAATTTATGAGATGCATGTCGGCACATTTACTCCTGAGGGTACCTGGGAAGCAGCACGCAAACAGCTTCATGAGCTTGCCGATCTGGGGGTTACTGTTATCGAACTCTTACCAGTAGCGGAGTTTGAAGGCAGGTTTAACTGGGGATATGATGGCATATTTCAGTTTGCTCCTTCTCATCGGTATGGCACACCCGATGATCTTCGGGCCTTTATCGATCAGGCGCATAAGTGCGGAATCGGAGTGATCCTCGATGTCGTTTATAATCATCTGGGATCCGGTTCCAGCTTCTTCAAAGAATTCAGTCCTTATTATTTTACTGACAGGTATAAAAACGAATGGGGTGCAGCTATCAATTTCGATGGCCCACAATCCGGTTCGGTCAGAGAATATTTCCTCTCAAATGCAGAGTACTGGGCACGGGAGTATCATTTTGATGGTTTCAGAATCGATGCCACTCAACAGATCTTCGATGCTTCAGAAAAAAACATTATTAAAGAAATTGTGGAGAGAGTACGCAGTCAGGATGAGGAAAAATCGTTTTTCATCATAGCAGAAAATGAGTGTCAGGACAGTGCGCTTTTTCATGAATATGGAATAGATGCGGTCTGGTCCGATGATTTCCATCGAAGTGCTACAGTTGCACTCACCGGTCATGCCGAAGCATATTATTCTGATTACCGGGCTTTACCACAGGAATTTATATCGACTGCCAAGTACGGCTATCTTTATCAGGGGCAGTATTACACCTGGCAGAAGAAAACCCGCGGTACACCATCTTTGGATCTGCCGATTGATTATTTTATCCACTATTTACAGAATCATGATCAGATTGCCAACACCCTGCGGGGTTTGCGAATGCATGAAATTTGCGATCCTTCGCTATACAGAGCTTTTACCCTGCTTTTACTTCTGGGGCCGCAGATCCCATTACTTTTTCAGGGTCAGGAGTTTTGTTCTTCTTCACCTTTCTATTTTTTCACAGATAAGAATGAGGCAAAAGCAGTACGTGCCGCAAAGGGACGAAAAATGTTTCTCTCACAGTTTCCTTCTATTGCCGCTGCAAACGGTCCTTTGGTTCCACATCCCGGAGACGTGGAGGCGTTCCTGAAATGTAAATTGAATTTTGAGGAACGCCTTTCCAATCAGCCCTCTTATCTGTTTCATAAGCATCTTTTGTCTATCCGCAGGAATGATCCGGTATTCAGGGCAGAGGAAAGAAAAGGTATTGATGGTGAAGTAGTCGGGCAGAGTGCTTTTCTGTTGAGATACTTTGCAAAGACTTCATCGCAGGACCGTCTTTTGATAGTCAATATGGGAAATGATCTTTTGCTCGATCCCAATCCCTATCCCCTGAGTGCTCCGCCAAAAGGTTGTGAATGGAAAGAGATAATCGGCAGTGAAGATCCATCATTTGGAGGAAACAGCACTTTTTCCCTGAAAATGAAAGAGATTGTGGCTATACCCGGACATGCTGCATTCTTTGTGGGTACGCAAGAGTTGTCCCGGAATTCTGAATCCTGACCCTCCTTATTAAGGAGGATACTGGTTAATGAATTCTCTCAGCCCTGAAAGGGCGCCATAGCTCAGCACAGGGCAACGCCCTGTGTATTGTATACGGTACGGGCGGTTTGCATGATTCATGGGTTCATAATGGTTCAGGTGTTTATGATCCAGAGGTTATGTCATTTGTTTGTATCGTGATAGCGTAGGGTGATGCCGTTAAATTCACCTGACCCGATGATCGGAGGTTTGGAATCCCAACCCCCTTTGGATCCTTTTTACTTATTCTTTCTCTGGTAGAATAGGAGAGATTTCCGTTTATTTTACCTTTTTCACCAAAGATAATCCTTCTTCCTTTGAAAGAGACATCACCCTTGATCTCGTTATTTATGATTAACTCTGCGGCACCTGCATACAGATTGCCATTTAGTGGACCACCGATAGAAAGTCTGGCACAACCTATAAAGAGGTTTCCATTTATCTGTGAATTCTCACTCATAAAGAAATTTCTGCATGCGACATAATTATTCCCCTTGATATTGCCATCGGTTGTAATATCCATCGCTGCTGCAATAATGCCGTTATCAGAAGATCCGGAATAGATCAGATCTCTGCATAAAGCAATCAGACCCAGTTTCGTTTTGCCTTTGAAATTGAGTCTTTTTCCCAGGAAAACCATATCCTCAGCTTCACCTGAAAAGTTGAGCTCATTTCCAATGAAAAGATAATCTTCATTGAATTTTCCGGTTTCGGTGTGAATAGCTTTGCTTTTATTACTACTGAAATTATTGATAATCATGGAGTGAAGTGAAAAAGTTACAAAAAGTATAATACCAGTGATGGAAAGGAATCTTGTTCTCATAAACCCAATCTCCGGTTAAATGATGGCTTATGTGAGTACCTTAACTGCTTTCTATTGAAAACAGCGTATGATTACTGTTTTGGGGAAGGAATGTTTAAAATTTACTACACAGGTATCTGATGTTAAATAACCTAATAATATCAAATCGGAAAGAATAGTAACTATTATCAAAACAATGTTTGATCAGAAGTAATATGAAAAATATCTAACGAAAAAAGGTAAGCTTTTAGTTTAATGATGGTAACTAATCTGTTCTTGAATCAAATTAATTTAAAAAATAATATCAGTACAGAGAATTCTTATAAAGTAATTCTTAATTCCGATTCCTGGTTTGAGGTAATT
>JAAYPC010000016.1 GCA_012519985.1 Fibrobacter sp. | reverse complement strand
GTTTGAGGTTAAATACGAGTACCAGATTCCAGAATATTCTTTG
Organism: Fibrobacter sp.; assembly: GCA_012519985.1. Lineage (GTDB taxonomy): Bacteria > Fibrobacterota > Chitinivibrionia > Chitinivibrionales > Chitinispirillaceae > JAAYPC01. Next base: position 4,404 of record JAAYPC010000016.1, on the reverse strand, counting down.
AGGGAGCGCGAGATCATAAAAAATGTTTTTTCGAAAATACTTGATAATGTAAATCCTGATCATCCTATCTATATAGAAAAGGTAACTGAGAAAAAAGACAGTATCATTGTTGATATCATGCCTGTGAGTGCACTGAGATTAGGGAAAAGCAGAATAGAAAAGCTGTTTGGACTTTTTACAATATTTACAATGTTTGATTATAAAACAAGATTCATTTTTGATAAAGAATACAAATTACTGAACCCGGAAATTCCAGAAGTGTAATAATGAAAGAGTAGAGTGGGAAAAACGAAGAGTCAGAAATGCGTAACAAAAGAATACAGAAATATTAAAAGCGCAATCAATAGTAAAAGAGCAGATTTTAAAAGAAAACAAGAATAAGGACAATTGATATAAACACCGCTAACCTGATGCCGCAATAAGGGCTGACACTATGAAAAAAGAGATATTAATCGTTAAAAACATGACTCGTGAAGATCAGGGGCTTCTGGAAGAGCTGTTGAAGGATCGTGGTATTGGATACACCGTTGTAGATCTGGATCAGGGTCAAAAATTTCCTCCTGTTGAAAACTATGGAGCCGTTGTTGTTCTTGGTGGACCAGACAGCGCCAACGATGAGTCGGAGAAGATGAAAAGCGAGCTGGTTCGTATTAGTGAAGTACTTTCAGCAAAAATTCCATATCTTGGTATTTGCCTGGGGCTTCAGGCTCTTGTTAAAGCATCTGGTGGCAAAGTCGTAAAAAGCCCTGTTAAAGAAGTCGGTTTCATCGGGCCGGATGGAAGCAATTTTAAAGTAGAATTGACTGAAGATGGCAAGCAGGATCCATTGTTTGAGGGCCTTGATCATACGTTCAATGTTTTTCAACTTCACGGCGAAACAGTAGAACTCACAGATTCCATGGCGCTGTTAGGGACCGGGAAATTCTGCCGGAATCAGGTAGTAAGAGTTGGCTCAAATGCTTATGGGATTCAATGCCATTTTGAACTTACACCGGAAATGTTTGAAATCTGGATAAACGAAGATTCGGACCTTCTTGAGCTCGGTAAAGAGCAGCTTAGAGCAGGTTTTGCAGCAATTCAGGAAGAGTACACCAGTGTAGGACGTAAATTATTAGCAAACTTTTTGCGGATAGCAGGTTTTTAATTATTGCGCTCCATTATGCACCTTCATTTGCTTCGCTATTTTTAGACCGGAGTTCAGGTCTCTATACTCCGATATCCATTGTTAGCCCCTCTGCATACCCTAAACATTAAGATTCTTCAAAACTGCAAATTCCGGAAGATGAAAATTAATCCGATAAAGTAAAAATCTGCTAAAAAATTCAGAAAAAACATTATATTAACAAATGTCAGGCTCTAATTTCATATAGTACATATGCTTTACTCTCGGACGGTTGTCCTGGATATGCCAAATTGTGAAACACAGGATTCTGGTTATATGGATGCTTATTCTGTATAAGCAATTAATACAGGAGGAGTGTTTATGTCACTTGTTGCCAAATCAACATCAAGGGTATTTGCCTTTTTATAATTGCGTTTTATGCACATGCAGTTTAAGGAAAAATCGTGCGGTAACCACATCGGTGTTCCAGGAGTATATGCTTTACCCCGGTCTGCATCAGGATGGAAATCAAATATGTTTACAGAGTAGTTCAGTTGGAGAGAGGGGCGGGAATGCGTTACTCCCTCGATTCAATGTGTTACAAATCTTAACCTTATGGCTATGGAGAGAGTAGGGGTGGACAATTGGTTTAACCCCTTCCCAAACCCCATCATCCCTTATTGCGGCTGAACAGTCAGCGTAGCACTGTATTCGGTTGTTGTCAGTCCATCCTCGGAAACCGTTTTTTTACTGAAAGACCAGTTCTTGGCTGATGTGGGATATTCCGTAAACTCTTCCAACTCCGATGTACTTGGGAAACTGAAAAGATCCGGATCATCAATAAATATATAGGCATCAATATTGAAACTGCTTTTGTTCCACTCCTTTGTCAGACAATCATATATCTGATTCTCACCTTTGGGCCAATTTGGGTCTGTGTGAACTGAAAGGGATGCTCCACCATGCATTTTCAGATGGTATCGACGGTCTGTTGAATTGTCTCCCTCTTTCCATGGTGATAAAGACACCGCTATACTGAGAGAATATTCAGGTAAACTGGCCTGTCCCTGACGTTTGCTTATTGGGATAAGCGGTAATTTACCTTCGCAGTTACGTTCCTTGCATTCACTACTCAACGAAACAGTAACAGCGCCGCTGTTCTTTCCGCTGAAAAGATAGCAGTTGTCAAATTCTGAGCATGTTACCGCATTCTCATGTGACTGTTTGATATACCAGAGCTTGCCATTAAAATTCATTTTGAGATTTGCAGTGATCTTTTCTGTGGAAACGCATTCAGATGTGTCAGGTTCATGGGTTCTTATGGTCGTTGTGCGGGTAAAGTCCAGCAGCCCGATCCAGGTGCTCTCATGATTCAGAACAAAAGCAGTGATCTTATTTCCTTTTGCCCTGATTTCATATTTGGGGACATTCTCTTCTTTACCATTTTCAGTCTTCCACTTGAGTCTGAAAGTGAAGACATTCAGCCCATTGAACAGATCAATATCAAAGGTAAAAGTAGAATCGTTTTCAATGGTTGCGTGTACCTCCCGCTCCTCTAATCCGTTGTTGCACTGTACCAGCAGGTCGCTAATCGATCTGTCGACATAGGGGTTGCTTATGGTTCCCTTGACAGTGACATTCTGGTTTGAAACAGTCTGTTCATTGTCATGGGATTCGATGTTGATGGTTACCGTATCTTTAAGTTCATAGATTCCTTTATTTCCATTAGTTTCAACAGGAAACCAGTTTTCTTTTTTCAGTACATTTTCCTGAATATATGCCCTGCCAGTGCTGGTATAGCCTACTGAAAATTCGGTTAAGTTATTGTAGAACCTGTATGAAAAAATCTGATAACCTGCGTTCTGAACTTTATATTTAATATCTGTTCCCTGCTTGTAATCACCCTTGAAAAGGAGAACTTTGTCTCCGCCGAATTTAAGCTCCGGGTCTTCATAAGGATTATCCAGTACCGCGCCTTCCGGTGTATGAACACCCCCATCAGGTCTTAGATTGTAAACTCGATAATAGCATCTGCCCGATTTGACCGAGTACATGTATAAGGTCAGCCAGGGAATATTGGCCGCGGTACTGGCAATCTTAATAGCACTTGTACCACCGTTTGGGGCCTGAATCCTTTCTACCCAGTACTGTACTCCATCGGTACTGCTGGTGAAGGTTACACAATTGACGTCTGCAGCAAAGGAGGCCATAGCCAGGATCTCCCCGGTACTTGGCTCTGTAAGATGGACATAACCTGCAAAACAGGGTCCGTCAAATACCACTTCGCCTATATTGTAGCTTGTATCAGGGATGTTGGAGTATGTATTCCAGTAGACTCCGGATGTTGGCATAGTGGCAGAAGTGGAATTAAGGATAGGTTCATAAAAAAACTCATATTCTCCAGTGCCGTCCGGGTTAAGGAACGCATCCTGTGAGCCCGAAACCGACTTACTTTTCGAAAGCGCAATTGAGGGAACATTGACGATCCATGAACCGACATATTCCATTGTGGATGCGTTTGAAACCTTATACAATTTGAGCTCGGAACCGTCGTCAATATTCATCTCTGAAAGGTTGATCTTTACGCTTGCCCCGGTGTTAGGCATCGGTGAAGAGGGTAATGTAGAGTCGGACACGAAGAGCAGCTCGGCATCTTCACCGTTTATTGAAGCAGTAATGGCAAAAGATGCAATTCTGATCGCTTGGGATGGGAGTGCTGTTTGTTCACTTCTGTTACTCAATGCAACAGTGAGTCGGGCTTCTGAGGGTAAGGGCCCCCAGGTACCATCCGCATTCTGTCTGAGAATAACCGTTCCGCTGTCAATAGTCAGAATTTCACCTGCCGTCCCAGATATAGTAACTGCATTTGTAACCCTGCTGTTGGCATCAAGGGCAATTTCGCTTTCGTTGTCACTTTGCCGGTTTAAAGGCGGGATGTGCTGTATACTGCAATATGCAAAAAGGGCAATGATTAAAGATACGATAAAGGCAAAAAGAGCGGACAATCTCATTTTTTCTCCATGGAATGCATTGGACTGATTGTGGCTAAGTGATAATAAGGGGGTATTTTTTCAGATCAAATAAAATAAATAATTGCGTTTTCAATGAGAAGCTCAGCCATGGAAGAGAGGGTCGAATATCCCATTCTCTTCTCGGTTTCAATCGTTTAATCCATCTTCAAGGGGAAATAATCGTATCAGTTGCAAGGGCCTCATTTATGGTTAAAATAATTATTTTGTAACTTCTGTTTCTGTTTGAGATTTAGAACTTTATGATTTGATGCATTCCGGTATGAAATCACT
>JAAYPC010000125.1 GCA_012519985.1 Fibrobacter sp. | reverse complement strand
TAAAAAATAAGAGTGCGCGGGGAAATTAAGATCATGCCAGTTTACAGACACACAACAGCGCAAGGCCACCATGCCAGCAGTAAAGCTTCGAAGACTCGCATTACTTCTGGCACAGCGGCCGTTGCCGCAAGCCGTTAGGCAAAATTGCATAGTGCCGAAGATAGAAAGGAGCGCGCCCGATGGGGAAAGTAGAATAAACAAATCGCCAGACGTTCAAATCATTTTTCCCAGGAATTATAAAAAAAGGTATTTTTCAATCAATATGAAAGGAAATGAAAATGTCATTCAAGAAGATAATTCTTACAGGAGGGCTCGGAGCCTTTCTCTTTTTTGCAGGCTGCCAGCAGACATCAGTTAATCCATTAAGCCAAATTGATGATCCATCAAATACTCCTGATCAGCTCGTTCTTGGGAAAAAACTGGAAAATCCGTATTCCGTTTCCTCCATGAAGCGGGCAAGGGATAGCCTTGTTGCGCAAGGAGTTCTTAGTAAATCGGCTGTTACCGATGCAGATCTTGGAGCAACTCATTATTACATCCGTTTTAAACCAGAAACCGATACTCAATTTGTTAAGTTAAACAGTGATTCAACTCTTGTCCTCTGGGATTACCCTCTTGAATATGAGATTTTGGAAGGCGGTACGGTTTACCGTGATCCAGAAATACCCGCAGGAAAACCGAACTACCTGTATACCGCAGTTGATGTCAATCAGCTATTACCATCTGTTGAATATGAAATTCTGGAGGAACTGATTCTTGAACCAGAACCAGAATCTTCATTTCTTGAAAAAAAACGTGTTTCAAGCTATTATAGCATATTGGAACAGGAAGCGTTACGCATCACTGATAATGTTCCGAAAAATGAGCAAGGTTTGGCAAAAATAGCGGGAAAATGGAGGCCAACTGGGAATATTCAAGTATATGATGATGTTCTCGGTCGAAATGTGCCTGTTGTTTCAGTGAATGTACGCACAAGGAACTGGTTTAGATGGTGGGATGGTTATACTGATATTAATGGGAATTTCAGATGCTCAAAGGAATATCTAGGTGATTTGGCATACAGTCTGAGATGGCAGTATCCTGACAACAAATTTGATATTCGTAGCGGTTCGCTTGGGCAAGCTTTCTTTAATGGCCCCAACAATAAAAAAGGATCTTGGAATTTAGTTATTTCATCTGGAATGTCATGGGTTTATGGGCATATCTTCCGAGCAGGTTCTTATTATATTGGGCAGGAACCGTTTGGCTTATCTAATACTCCATTTCAAAGGGTTTCTGTGTGTACATATGATGAAAATGCGCCTGCGACAGAAAGCGGGCATTACAACAATGCAAATGAAAATATAATAATGTATCAGAAGAACTCTTCTGGTACCGCTTATACTTCAATTCAGCTATTTTCAATTGCATCTCATGAATTTGGGCATGCACATCATGATGAGATTTACACAGGTGGTAGTGTCTACAATAATGTTAACGGCAGAATCAAAGAATCTTGGGCAGTAGCAGTTAGCTACTTTTTAACTTCAAGTAACTATTCACTCCCAATTAATACCTACGATTACTGGTATACAAAACAGAACTTCACAAGCAGTTCGAATTCTGAGTACACACCATTAATTATTGATTTAATTGACTCCTACAATCAGCGGACTCGGAGTAGTTCGTTTTTAGACGACCCTGTTTCTGGCTATACGTTACAGCAAATTGAAGGCATTTTAAAGAAATCTGGATGTAAGTCTGTCAATGATTTTAAGAATGAAATCAAGGCTCTTCCGTTACCTGCAGGTGTATCCG
>JAAYPC010000124.1 GCA_012519985.1 Fibrobacter sp. | reverse complement strand
TGGGAAAATACTGATCCAGTATCATCCCCATCGAGTCAATTTCCTTTGCCCCGATCACCAGATCAACCCCGGGAATCTCATCCTTAAGAGCAGCTCCCAGTCTTTGAGCCATGCAGCCAACAACCCACAGAGCGGCGCTCTTTTTTTTAAGACGTGAAAATTCGTAAATACGTGCTTTGGCCTTTTGTTCAGCATTTTCCCTTACACTGCAAGTGTTTACCACTATCAAGTCGGCATTTTCAATCCCATTGCAATTAGAAAATCCTCGGGCTTCAAGCATTCGCTGCAAATCATCTGAATCTGCCACATTCATCTGGCAACCAAAAGTCTGAAAGAAAAAAGAAGGCATAGAGTTTTTAACTTTATAATTATTTATACTAATACTAAAAATGGGATTGGTTACTGTTACAGCTTCTACCAAATTATGGGATGAAATTACTTTTCGGGACCTGTTGATATCCAGAAGAATGGCTTTTATTTAAAGAGTCCTGATCTCTATGTTCAATGCTAAAGAAAAATTGTGGAATTAAGCTAAAAGACGATATAAATTTTAGGAAAAATTCGAAATCAGAAGCACGAAATTCGAATTAAACCCCAAATCACAGGTATCAATTCTAAACAAGAAAACACCAGAGCAATAATTGCGACTTTTCCTAACTCCTGTTCCAGTTTCATTTTAGTTCTTGTTCCTGTTTCTTTCCGGATTTCGTATTTCGTATTTCGAATTTATGATCTGTATGATTTTCCACAGCAATTCTGCTGAACAAAGAAATCTTTCCATTTCTCTTCAACGTTTTCTTCATCATCGAAGTAACTGACCCGCTCACCCATCTTGTATACTTCGTTATATTTACTTATCATCAATTTGCCGGAATCCGGATAAACCACTACATCCAGGCCATGGATACTTTTCACATCAAAATAGACACAAGACTGGTCGGTGTGGTTGTAAAACTGATGCAAACCAGTTTCTCCTTTTTCGAAAAACAGAATGTCTCCGTTTTTGACAACCATAAATTCCTTCATGGTTCTGACTGCCATGGAACCGGAGATTACCATCATCACCTCTTCGGCATTTCGATGATAGTGATAAGGGAAAGAATACTGTTTGGGCGGAAGTTCCCTGATATCAAAAATGAGATTTTCTGCCCCTGCTTCATTAGCTAAACCAGGTAAAACCGTTAGAAGTCCGAAGGGCAGTTTATTGAATGGACCCAGACCAACTTTTCGATTTTCGGATCTAAAAACAGAAGGCATTGCCCGACCTTTCCATGAGCGGATTGTTATTGTTTTGAAACCTAATTATTAGTGGTATTCATAAATATAATCGTTTGATATTTTGTATCAGGGTTTGTATAGAAGCAGAGGAGAGAGGAAAAAAGACACTGTTTATGATGCAAGATGCGCATGCATCAACTGCATGCGCATCTGCGATTTACTGTTTACCCATTCCAGGATAAGGGCGGGCCTGTTTCATAAACAGGACTGGTTCGCCATTGGGATCATCAACAGGCTGATCGAATTTGAATTCTGTATCCATTGCATACCATTGACCTGGAACACTGCCATATATGGGCTGAAAGAACTTGTGTATTTCCGCCAGTGCTACTCCCAGTTGGTAAATTTGCAAATTGGTCAGAACAGAGCTCTTTCCCTCAGGTAAAATATTGGAGTGCCCATGATAAACAATAGGCTGACCAGGGGAGTAGAAGTGATATACAAATACATCTGAAGTCACATCCGCGTTGGGGAGAACCACCGATTCACCACCATACTGGACATTTATATAGAAAGCTGGCTCCATTTGGGACAAATCATACGGGTTGGCAGTGATAGCCACTCCAGTGGCTTCTTCATCTGGAAATGACTGATGCACCAGCACAGCCATACCTACTGTTATATGTCCTATCTTACGATAGCTTCTTTCTTCAAAAGCACGGAAAAACCACACACTGGCCCACACCTCACGGACTGCATCGAGTACGGATTTGGTATCATGAGGATCACCGCTCTTTGAAGTATAAAGGCCGGCCCCCGTAAAACCATCCAGATCTTCTGCATTTGTACTAGAACGGAAACGCATTCTGATACCAGAATATTCCCTTTGAAGCTTGGTCATAAGCATTCTGGTAAATGCAGTATCTACAGGTGCTCTTTGAATAAGTTTTCTCAGAAGGGCAAGGCTGTCATCCCGTATTTCCGGATTATTTTGAAAACCGGTATCTGCCAGCATTTTTTCTACTCTTTCAAGAAACCCGTTTTGCTGCATAAACTGATAGTAATAATAAACAGGTATTGCGAATCCTTTTGGATAAGGAACTTTAGTGCTGTCCATATGAGGAAATGCCCCAAAATGGCTGGCTTTACCCCCAAAAGCAGGTATTGCGGAATCTATTGCCTCAGCATAACTTAATTCTGGATATCTCAGAATATCTTTTAGATCAGTTAATTCTCTGACATCCAGATTCATATTTGCGATCTGAACCTGAGCTGGGCTGTTATCTTCCCACCACTGATCGGCTTCCTCTACAGTAACTTCAGTTACTGAATAATCTTTAGGTCCTACAACCAGTTTCACCCATTTACCTTTAAGCGCCAGAAGAGTGCTGTTGCTATAGGCGTTGCGCAATCCCATGTTAGGCGTACCACGGTTTTGGGACAAGACATTGATATGGGAGAGGGGAGTCTGAAACATCTCTGTGATAATTCCACTGGTTACAGAAATATCATTTGGAACCGCATCAAGTACTACAATATCCCTGAAACCCACATACTTACCCTTTTCGAGCTCTTTTGCAGTTACAAAAACCAGTCTTCCCATACTGGTCCCATAATTGAGGGGCTGGTAGTCGATATCTTTATAGAGTTCATCGGTGGTTATGATTTTGACCGAATCGGGAAGACCTTTGGCCACATTTTCAATCAGTTGAGAGGTAGGATGAAAGTAAAGAGAATCACCGAAAAAGGCATTGGACTTTATTTTCTGATAAGCAAGATTGATCATCTCTGCAGAAGCGTTATCATAGGGAGCGATCTCATAAGCCCACACCTTCGGTCCTTCATAGTAGGTGACCGCACCCAGAATAAAGCGGCGCTCTATACTGCTGTATTCGGTTCTATTGAATTCGTCCAGATTCGGCACCAACAACTTACCCTTACCGGAGAGATTGGCATAGGTAAACTCGTGATGAATTTTATATTTTTTACTGTTCTGGAAATAAAGCTGAATTTTATCATTATCCCAGTCATCAATAACGGTCTTTACAGAAATCGCCCCTGGAATGCTTGAGTTTAGAGGTGTTGAAGCAAGGGCCAGGAAATCCTCTTCACAGCCGATTTTACCAGAGCTGTCCGGCTCTGCTCCATCGGGGATAATACAAGACCAGCCAATGTTATTGGTATCGGTGGTATCGGTATCGGAAGGTCCTGTTATATTCTCCACCGGATCATCAATGCAGAAAAGATGCATTGAAACAAAGATCATCCCTGTAAAAATCATCAGGGATGGAATGATTTTATGATTATGATTTCTTGACATAATTTACCCTTGACATAATTTTTCTATTAACGACAGACTCTGTCACTTCCACAGGTCATACCATCGGGACAATACCCGTTACAGGAGATAATCCCCGGAACATGCAAATATTTCATTTCTTCTGATTCAATTACCAGCTCTACATTTCCAGCTTTATTTTTGAAAGTTGCTCTGCGGTACATTACCAGCCTGGGAAATCCCGCTATGCCGTATGCCTTCAATTTATCCAGCATTTCTCCAGATATGGTGCAGGATCCATCATCTTTTGTTGCTCCCAATATCTTTGCTTTTGTTCCCCCATGATAGGAGATATCGATTTCGAAAAATATGGAGTCATGATCCTGTTCAGATGGCTCCCATTTCAGAGTTATGTCCTTGCCGTCCTCAAGCTTTATAGAATCATTTTTTATTTCGATCGGAGCGATACCTTTACCGGTAATGGTAAATGAGTCAATTTTAAGTGCGGAATCACCTGCGAAAGAAAGGGTAATCTTCCCTCCATCTTCAAACGGAGGATACACCATCTCTTCTATCGGCATGTAAGGTGTGCGGTCACCCAGAGACATAGTAGTTGTGTTTTCTGTTGTTTTTAATCCGCTTAAGGTAACTTTCCCTACATTAATCCGCTTCGGTTCAGCTTGACAAGTATTCTCACCAACACACTTATATCCAAAGCCACAATTCTCTTCACAGAAAAATCTTTCCGGCTCAACCAAACGGCAGTCGCCTTCGGTCATAACTGTTTTCCAGTTTTGGTCTGAAAGAGAAGGCCCATCAGCAGTAGCACCTTGAACTTGAACAATATTGTCAATCACATTACCTAGATCGTCCATCCTTCTAGAGAGTAAGACTTTAAAACGACCTACCCATTTTGGAGCCTCTGTGTCTGGATCTTCTACGTCCGGATCTTCTAC
>JAAYPC010000123.1 GCA_012519985.1 Fibrobacter sp. | reverse complement strand
CGAAACAGGAAACGGGAGAAGGAAAATTCGAAATCCGAAGCTCGAAATCCGAAACAGGAAACGGGAACAGGAACTGCTCCCAAACTGAAAAATGCTGATTAGTTTGGTTTTCTAATCGATCTTCAAAGAAACTTTCCTGAAAGCCATTAATTATAGTACTTTTATACTTCAACTGATTTTAATCACCAGGTTCCTTTTAAAGTACGATTATGCGTCTGAAAAACTTCATTTTTTTTGTGTTTCTGATGTTTTTTCTGCAAAGCTGCTCTGTTTCCAGGCTTGCAGTTAAAAAGGCAGGTGCGACACTCTCCAACCAGCAGAGTACGGTTTTTACCGGTGAAGATGATCCAGAACTGGTCAGAGATGCACTTCCATTTACCATGAAATTCTACGAGACGATTCTGGAGAAAGACAGCATGAATGCAGAACTCTGTCTGGCAACAGGTAAGCTTTTCTGCCTCTATGCACAGGCATTTATCCTCTTTCCTTCAGACACACTGCCCGATTCTATGGCAGACCAGAAAAAGGCTATGAGAAAACGGGCCAAGAAACTTCTTTTAAGGGGGCGTGATTACTGCTTGCGCGGCCTTGATCTTCGCCACCCCGGTTTCGCGACACTTCTCAAAGGCAAATCTTCTGATTCTGCACTCGCTTTGACCGACCACGCAGACACATCGTTTCTTTACTGGTGTTCGGCCTCATGGATGGCCGCGATTATAGCAGACCGTTCTGATCTTGCTCTTGGCATGACCATAAAAAAGGCAGCTTCACTCATGTTGAGGGTTGCAGAGTTGAATGATCAATATGATTATGGAGCAGCTCATGAGATCTTATGCGCCTACAGGGCATCTATACCTAAATCATTAGGTGGTTCCGATGAAAAAGCCAGGGTGCATTTTCAGAAGGCGGTTACTTTCTCTTCAGGAGAAAAGCTCTCCCCCTACATAACCTGTGCTACTTCACTGAGTGTAAAAAATAAAAACCGTGCTGAATTCAGTGAAATGCTTCAGAAAGCATTATCGGTAAATATTCAGAAACGGCCATCTCTGAAATTGCAGAATACAATATACCAGCAGCGTGCCAAGTGGTTACTGGCCAATATAGACAAGTTTTTCCCTGTACCGGACAACACATTATCTGCAAAGGAAGAGAATGTAAACGGGGAGGATAAATAGTTGGCTTCAGCTTAGGGGTATATACTTAAAAGTCAAAATCTGCATCCAGAACTCTCTGGCATTCTCCCCTATCCGAAAAACGAATAGTTCTGGCTTCTGGTGGAAGATAATCTCTGAAAAGCGATCCCCACTCTATCAGACAAACCCCATTACCATATATGTAATCATCGAAACCCAGCTCTTCGAGCTCAGAAATATCACTCAGGCGATAAAAATCGAAATGATAAACATCGATGCAGCCGGTCTGGTAAATATTAAGAATAGAAAAGCTGGGACTTCTGACAGTGGCATTTCCACCCAATGAATCTGTAAACCCACGAACAAATTCCGTCTTACCTGTGCCCAGATCTCCATCCAAAATATAGACATCACCGGCTTTAGCTGTTTTAGCTAATCTGGCACCTGCCTGACGGGTTTGTGCAACTGAACTGGTATACAACTGCAAATCAGTCTTCTTTCTGTTGAAAGATTCCCAGAGGCATGATCAATTCTTCAAGGGAAATTCCGCCTTTCTGGAAACTTGACTTGTACTCTTTTCGAGAATAATCGAATTTTTCGGGATGGGAGAAGTAGTAGTTTTCTTTTGCAATAATACAGTTCATCTCCTCTCCCAGAGAAGGCAACCCGAAATGGGATGGTTCGGGGATAAATACGACTCTGCGCTCATCTGCAGAAATATCTACTCCAAATTTATACCTGCGATTTTTAATCAGCTTTTCTGAATTATAAACTTCAGTTGCTCTGTTGCAAAGAACCGAACCATGATCTGATGTTATAACCAGAGTTATATCCTTAGAGGTTAGTGTTTGTATCACCTTGAAGATTTCAGACTTTTGAAACCAGATATCGGTAAGCAATCTTCTGGCACTTTCATTACTTTGAAAGTCAATCCGTTCCTGGTCTGTTAAATTGGAGCAGCAGACATGCTCTTCGAGGTCAAGCACCATCGTAATAAGACGGGATTTTTGACAAGACTGGATTTTCGCTAAAATCGAAACGGCATCATCAGAAGGTTTTATAACAGAATAATAGGGTTCCTGATCGGATATCATCTCTCCGTTATTGGAAAATTTCTGAAAAAGAAGCTGATTTTCCATCCGGTTGGGGCTCATCTTATCTTCATTGTCTGGTTCCTTTAAAAGCCCCTGGTTTCTGGAGTCAATCTGGACAGGAAGTTCTCCTGCAAAGAAGGAGTTACGTGAAAATTCCTCTGCAGAAGGCAATGTAGCTAAAAAATACTGTCTTTTAATATCAAATAAATTATTCAGTGCCCGTTCAATATACAGATACTGGTCAAAACGCATTCCGCTTATAACAAGCAGCAAACACTTTTTATCTTCGCTCAATAGCGGCATGATCCTTTTTTCTATCACCCGATGTCCTAATAAAGGAGCTTCTGCCTGAGCATTTATCCATGGACCATAATTTTGAATAATAAAATTGGAAAAAGCAGAATCGATATCCGATCTGAGTCCCGCCAGAGCCTGACGCAAACTTTCATCACCACAATTCTCAATTTCCATGTCCCAAAACACCAGTTTTTCATATAATCTGTAATACTCTCTGATAGTGACATTTCGGGCTAATATGGCTTTAATTTCAGAATAACTTCGTAAAAAAGCCTCTTTAAATTCTTTGGGAACCGATCGTGAGGTATTCAGCAGCTTTTTACATATTGCCAAAAAGTGACTGGTAGTAAAAGGTCTTGAAATAACAGCATCGATTCTGACTGCAGGTTTGTTTTTACTGAAACTCTCAGACTCATTCTGAGATATTAATACGATTGGCAGATTTGAATCGATTTTCCTGATAGCTGAAACGATAGATAAGATATCGATTCCATCAGCTTTGGTGTCGATCAGAATAAGGTCGGCAATTTTCGCATTCTGTTCAATTTTTTCCAGTAGTTCATTGCAACTCTGGATCGAAATGACACTATATCCCCGCGTTTCCAGAAATGCTATCTGAGAACGGAAATAATCAATTTCGTCACTGACCCACAATATCTTTTTACAACCGACAGACACTTTAGATTTACCTTTCAATAATTTGATAATTTATTTCGTGCCAATCAATTCCAGTCCGTTCATGTAGGGTCTAAGGACTTCAGGAACTCTCACCAGTCCCTCTTTTGTCTGATAAGTTTCAAGTATTGCCACCAGGATTCTGGCTGTGGCCAATCCGCTTCCGTTAAGAGTATGTACCAGACGTGGTTTCTGCCCTTCAGGACGGTACCTTATATTCATCCTTCTGGCCTGAAAATCTTCGAAATTACTACAGGAGGAAACTTCCAGAAATTTACCCTCTCCAGGAGCCCAGGCTTCCAGATCATAGCATTTTGCGGCTGCAAATGAGAGGTCTGCATCGCACAGGGCGACGGTTCGATAGCGAAGTCCCAGAGCCTTCAAAATTCCTTCTGCATCTTTTCTGAGCAGTTCAAGCTCATCGTATGATTTCTCAGGTTCAGTTATCTTCACCAGTTCAACTTTGTTAAACTGATGAACCCGCAAATAACCCTTGGTATCTTTACCATAGGAACCGGCTTCACGTCTGAAACAGGCGCTGTAAGCACAATATTTTATGGGAAGACAATTGCTTTCAAGCACTTCATCGCGGTGAAGATTTGTTACCGGAACTTCTGCTGTGGGAATACAGAACAGATCATCTTCATTTACGTAATACATCTGTTCTTCACTTTTAGGAAGCTGCCCGGTCCCAAATGCACTGGCCCGGTTAACCATGAAGGGTGGAAAAATCTCGACATATCCGTTTTTCCGGGTATGAGTGTCAAGGAAGAAGTTAATCAAGGCACGTTCGAGAAGAGCCCCCTGCCCTTTTAAAACCGGGAAACCGGCACCACTTACCTTTGCCCCCCTGGGGAAATCGATAATATCCAGTGCGGTACCTATTTCAATGTGATCTTTTGGTTTAAAATCGAATTCAGGAGTCTCTCCCCATTCAAAAACTACCACATTGTCTTTTTCACTTTCTCCATGCGGAACACTGTCATGTGCAATGTTGGGGATACGAATCATTATTTCATCAATTTTTTGATTTACACTATTTAGTTCCTGATCCAGGTTTTTAATAGAATCGGAAACCTCTTTCATCTTCACCAATAATTCAGTAGCATCCTTTTTCTCTTTCTTAAGAACAGCAATCTGCTGAGAAGAAGTATTTCTGAGATTTTTAAGTGCTTCTACTTCCTTGATTATTTCACGACGTCTTGAATCGAGGTTCAACAATTCCTTAATGTCTATCACACATTTTTTATTTTTAACTGCATTCTCTACCAGCTCCGGATTATCCCTGATCTTCTGAATATCAAGCATCTTAACTCACTCCTTGGGGAGAATAAATAAAAAGAAATAAATCTGTTTCGCTAAAGTTGAGTGTTTCAACTGCTGAAATCAGAATAAAAAGAGAATAAATATAAATGATGTAAGTCAAATTTTAAAGTGCAGAGAGAATCAGAGGTTAACCAGAAGTGCTCCAGGAAAGAACCTGAACAGCTTTCCAATCTTTATCTGATTATCCAGGTGCAGGGATTCACCGGTGATCACATTGTACCAGCTATGTTTTATGGCCGGTAAATCTGCAGGTAATTGAATAAATGTATCTGCCCATATTTGGTGGGAAACCGGGATCTGATCTTCATTGATAATGCCGGTTAAAAATCGGGGCACAGCCACAACTGCCCATTGGGAGTCTAATTTGCGGGCAAATGCCACGATATTTTCTTTGAATTCTCCTCCACAGGTAATTGGAATATAAACGCCATCTTTAAAAAGCTCCGGGCGATCATTTCTAGCCTTATTACATCGATAGATAAGAAACAGCTTTATTCGCCCATCCTGCCATTTTGATAATAAAATCTGGATAAAATCGGGAAATTCTGAAATGGCCACCTGCTTTAATTCATTTAACAGTTTTTTGCGCTTATCAAAATCTATCAGTTTGCGATTATCAGGATCGACCAGGTTCAAATCCCATAACTCCGTTCCCTGATAGAAGTCGGGTACCCCAGGAGCGGCTATTTTTATCAATGTCTGAGACAAGGAGTTATATAGGCCATATTTGGCTATTTTGCTTTGAAAGGGGATAAACTCATCGAAGAATCCGGAAGATTCATTACGGTCCAGCACTCTCTGAATAAAGGAGAGTAAGCCCTTTTCATATACAGTGTTATAAGCAATCCAATCAGTATGCACTTTAGCTTCTCTGATCGCTTTAAGCATAAAATCGGATATTCTGGTTTTGTATAATTGCTGATCTTCATCGGGCTGAAAGGATCCTACAAGAGTCTGATAAAAAAGGTATTCATCGTTGGCGTCCGGAATTAATCCATTTTCACTACTTACTTTGAAAGGCATATTTATTCTGGCCCAGTTTTTAATCTGCTTGTTCCATTCTTCTGGAATCTCAGAGAGGACATTTATTCTGGCACGTATGTCCTCTCCCCTTTTAGAATCGTGAGTGGAGGTTGTATTCATGGAATTTGGCCAGAAGCGCATTCGTTTGCCATTAAAGTGATGAAATGTTTCGGTATGAATTCCAAATATCTGGGGAAAACCACCTACTTCATTCAGGGATATTAACCGATTATAGTTATAGAGAAGCGTATCTTCGAATCCTTTGGCCATAAGAGGCCCGGTAAACTGCTGGAATCTCATCACCACATCGGTCCAATTCTTTTTTTCCTCATCAGTGGCATAAGGATCAAACTTTAATAGGAGAAATCTTTCAATAAAGGCAAACTCACGGGACAGACCCGGATGTGATTTTCTGGCATTGTGGATAGCCATCTGAAGATGCATCCGGTCTTCACTGCTGAAAATCTGTCCATTGATGTATGATCGATACACAGGGAAATAGATCATCAACTCGATAAGAGCTTTCCTTAGCCCGTAAAGGGTAATATCGGTTCCTCTGCGATCTTTACCGCTGACATTCTTTATAAGAATGGCAAGATTATCGATGTCTCCAGCCAGATGAGTATCAATAATTTTCCTTTTGCACTCTACCAGAAGTGATTCATAACGGATGAGATTTCCGGTAAAATCCGAATAGATCTGCTCAATTAATTTCTGGTTTTCCTTTTTACAGAAAAGTGCATTCACATAGTTGCAAAAATCATATCCGGTTGTCCCCTGGACTGGCCACACCGTAGGAAGCATTTCATCGTAACCAAGTATTTTTTCCACTACTATATAAGTCTCTGAAGCACTGCGGCGTAAACGCTCGAGATAAGTGTGAGGATCGTAGAGTCCATCAATGTGATCTATCCTTAAACCGTTTATTTTTCCCTGATTGATCAACTCGAAGATCAACTGGTGAGTGTTTCTGAATACCTGTTCATCTTCCACCCGAAGAGAAATCAGATCGTTGACTGTAAAAAATCTTCGATAATTGAGCTCTTCTGTGGCAACTTTCCAGAACGAGAGTTTAAAAAGCTGCTCAGAATGAATGGAATCCAGAAGTGAGAAGGTTTCTGCCTTTCCAGGTACACCATTTATTTCTGCAATAGTCGAATCTATAAATTCTCTTATAGCATTATCGGTGGTGTATAGCTCCCACAGAATCGATTTGGTAAAGGATGACTGCAGTTTTCGCTCGTCCACCTGATGTACACCAGGAAGATTCTTTATTGAGAACAGCACTCCCAGAAGTTTTATCAGTCCGGAGTGATTAACCCCAAGTGTATTTTTGAGTTTGACTAACCCCTGTTCCATTACTGATGCATAAGTCTCGATACGTAACGGGAAACGGTGATCGTAGTAGCGAAGGCTGAATCCCTCCTGATCATAAACCAGCTTTATTTCACCTTTTTCCAGGCAATCGCCATAGACATTACCCAGAATTGGTGTCAGAAGTCTTCCGCGGATAGTCTTATACTGATGATTCCATTCTATATCGAAGTATTGGCATGGAAGCACCTCCCGTCCATGCTCAAAAAGCTCCATGAGAAGTTTGTTCTGGTAATCTATAACCATGTGGTTGGGAATGATATCCTGAATCCATCCCATACGGTACTCATTTACTTTGGCAATCAGATTCTCAAAATCAGCATAGCTTCCCAGCTCATCGTTGAGCATGTTGTGATCTGCTATATCGTAGCCATGAAGGCTCCCTTTTTTAGCTTTGAAAACAGGGGAAGCATAAATATGGGTAATACCCAGTTCTGCCAGATAAGGAATGATCTGCAGGGCATCCTTAAATGTAAAATTATGATTAAACTGAAGCCGGTAAGTAGCTAACGGGATATTCATATTGGTTTAAGACCGTTTCCTGATTGCATACTGTTTTCAGATATAGGATAATCAAATACTCTGCCACAGAAGAATATGAGAAGTGAGATTTTTGATTTTTGATTTTAAGGAAAAAAGAGAAGGAGAATTTGGAATCCTGAAGAATTAAATCTCTAAAAGAAAGCACAATAAATTTTCAGAGTATTACGAAATAGTCGTTTTCTACTCTGCTTTCACTAAAAAAGCCATCAGGTAAATGTGGACACTACTCAGACAGTTGAGAAATCTTCCCGTACATTCATAGAAAATAGACCAGCCTCTTTACCGGAAAAAGAACTGCGGTTAGGCGGAGTTCCCATCGGGGGGCGGGAAAACCGTGCAGGTCTGAAATACAGCCTTTGGGATGGAATATTTTCCAATGCGATGCTTGCAATGGTGGAAACCTTTTCAGTGGCAGCCGCTGTTTTTCTTCATGCTCCACCTTTGGCGATTTCGATTCTTGGCAGTCTCCCACTATTTCTTAGTTCGATAGGGCAGTTTTTTATTCCCAACCTGGTGGACCCCGCAAAAGGACGCAAATTTTACGTATTAAAAGGCACCCTTTCTCAGAGTTTATTTCTTTTCCTTCTTGGATTTACCGGTTGGCTTTCTCCAGAGATCCGCCCCTGGATATACGTTATGATTTTCTGTCTTTATGGTTTCAGTGGCAATGTCATTTCAGGATTATGGATTGCCTGGGTTGGAGATATGGTTCCTTCAGCAGTCAGAGGACGGCATTTTGCGTGGAGAAACCGGTTCTTTTCATCTACTCAACTTGTGTGTGCACTGGGAGCAGGACTAATTTCCCGGAAATTTACCACAAACAATTCTCCCTGGATCTTTTTTGCCTGTGTTTTTTTCACTGCTTCATTTTTCCGGTTTATCTCCAGCTTAATGCTTTCCTTACAGTATGAACCCCCAAGAAGCGTTTCCAAAGATAGTGTTTCTTTACTTAGCGATTTAAAAGCGGATCGTCCATTCCTGTTTTACAGCGTTTCAGCCGCTCTTATGCAGGGCGCAGTAGCCATATCCGGCCCATTTTTTAATGTTTGGTATGTAAGGGATCTTAAGTTTGACTTCTTCACTCTTTCGATTGCTTCGGCAGCAACGATTCTGGGAACCATAGTCTCTCTTCCTTTCTGGGGAAAACTTGCAGACAGCTTAGGAAATCGCAGAGTAATCTTATGGACCGGCTTTTTAGCGGCAACTGTACCTATTCCCTATCTTTTTTCCAGTTACAGTTGGCAAATCTGGATTTTAAACTTCTATTCCGGTTTGTGCTGGAGTGGTTACAATTTATCCAACTTTAACTATCTGCTAGCCTTATCAGGTAAAGACAAACCTGAGAGGAAAATCTCTATTTCTGCTGCAATCACCGGCTTATCGGTTTTTTTCTGCAGCCTTCTCGGTGGATATCTATCCACCAGACTACCTCAACTTTTGGGATGGGAACTGAAATCACTATTCCTAATTTCTTCAATTCTTAGATTTGTAGTTTATGGTATTTTCTTTACTCGCTTCCCGATCTACGAAACTGAGAAGATGAAGTCACTGGAGAACTTTCATCAGATTCCTGGTTATCGGGTTGGTATGGGGATTCTAAGAAATGCGTTCAGGGCATTCAGACGAATTTAAATCAAACCACATTGCTCTTCAGCTCTATTTATTGCAGATTAAGTGATTCGCCTTATATTTTTAAGCTTTAACATTTCCCCAGCATCTGTTGTGGATAATCAATAATCACCCTCTATTATGGGTTTGAGTTTTATTGATGTGCTCGAAAGGATCAAATTTCATGCGTTTTTCTCTTTTTTTGTCTCTTTTTTTAGCAGTAAGCTCCCTCCTACCAACAACAATTTCAGCAGCAGATAATCTCCAGATAATGTTTTTTGGTTCAAGCACCTGTGGTGAGTGTCTGAAAATAAAAGAGGAACTCATTTATCCTCTTCAAAAAAAACATAAAGAAGCATTGGATGTAATCATCTTAGACACCGATAATGATTCAGCACTCTCTATTCTGATAAAGATGGAAGAAGAGTATAAGGTCAAATCTACTGCTTCGCAGGAGCTTTTTTTCCCAGACACCTTCCTTACTGGCTATGATGACATCATGAAATATGGGAAAATGATGATTGAAGCACGTATAGGGAAAAATGTAGGCAGCTTTAAACAACTAACTGCAGATAGTTCGGAACTTACCAATTTCCTTAAAAACAAAGCTATGGATTGGGGTTTTCTGATTGGGACAATTCTCACCGGTTTGGCGGATGGAATCAACCCCTGTGCTATTGCCACCATGATTTTTCTTATCTCCTTTATGGCGACCCAAAAAAGAACCCGTAAACAGATACTCCTTATCGGGATGACCTATACCGCTACAGTATTTGTTACCTATCTGGCAATGGGTTTAGGGCTCAAGGGAGTCGTGGATCAGATTAAGGGCAGATACATTTTATATCAGATAATCAGATGGGGAGCATTCCTCGCAGCAGTTACCGTAGCTTTTTTCAGCTTTAAAGATGCATTCGTTTATAAGAAGACCAGAAAAAGCGAAAATATCAGTCTGCAATTGCCAAAATCGGTAAAACTTAGAATTCATAAGATAATATCGGGTAATCTCAGCGGAACCAGTCTTGTTATCGGCTCTATCACCACTGGTTTTTTGGTTACTATTCTTGAAGCAATCTGTACCGGCCAGATGTATGTGCCCTATATTGTAGCCATGACCCAACGTGAGTCTCTTCGTCTTAAAGGATTTCTTTTTCTTATCCTCTATAACTTTCTTTTTGTCCTGCCGCTTCTTATAGTGATGGTACTGGCATATTTTGGACTAAAATGGAATGATCTGGCAAAAAAGACCCAAAAGAATATGGTATTTCTGAAAATTACTTTGGGTTTAGTGATGACCGCACTGGCATTTTACCTGGCAATCGATCTTATCTGAGCAGAAATCCAATCAACTGCCCTCCTTCTTTCAGGCCTGTTTTTCAGGCCTGCTTTTTGCAACTTTTTCTGTTCGATACATTTTTCCTGCCTCCTTTTTTCCTATACTCTATCAGGAATAAACTATATGAACCTCTCTGTGGGTTTTGGATTTCAATCGGGTATTATAGAAACTCTGGCCAAATTTCCGGAAGTCACCGAAATTTATGGCAAAATGCATCATGATATTTTCGGCGGAGGACGATGGTCCTGTACATTGCAGCAAGCCGGATATCGAGATTTAACAAAAGCAGTTAAACTAGCTCATAAGCACCGCATTTCCTTTAATTATCTGCTTAACAGCGCAGATCCTAACGGATTGGAACAAACGATAGCGGGACAAAAGAAAATCCGCAAATTTCTGAACTTTCTAAGCTCCATTCAAATCGATTCAGTAACTGTGGCATCACCGTATCTTCTTCGATTAATTAAAAAGCAATATCCCGAATTCAAGGTCCGGGTTGGTGCGTTTGCCCAGATTTCTTCTGTAGATCAGGCGTTAAAATGGCAGGATCTGGGTGCTGACATATTGGTCATAAGTGCAATAAGCTGTAACCGAAGTTTCGATAGACTGGCTGCAATCAAAAATTCCGTTACCTGTACCCTGGAATTGATTGCCAATGCCAACTGCCTTCAAAACTGCATCTATGAAAAAGATCACATGCATCTTCTCGGATACACCCCCGCAAAAAACAGGAGAGTATATGAATAACACCGAGTTAACCGATATTAAGTCCCGTGTACGCTCTGTAATTGCTTCTGCATTAAAAGTGGATGTAAACCTGTTATTTCCGGAAAACCGTTTTCTTGAAGATCTGGGAGTTGATTCTCTGGATAGAATAACTCTGCTTGTAATGCTGGAAAATGAGTTCGGCAGAGCAATTCCTGATGAGGATGCTTTGAATTTTACCTGTGTTGGAGAAGTTGAGCAATATATCGCCAGGCGAGATTCAGAATTTCAGATTTGAGGTTTCAGATTTCAGATTTAAGAAGTAAGAAATTCAGATTTTAAGAATTTAAGAATTAAAAACTTAAGAAAAAAGAATTTAGGGTTTTGTGAATTTGGGATTTTACAGGTAATGTTTTGATTTTGTCTAAAAATTAACAGAAGGCAGATCAGATGAGTGAGACCGCACGGATTGCTTCAATAGGTACCGCTTTACCATCCTGTGAAATCACTCAGAAGAAAGCTTTATCTCTTCTTCTTGATTATTATGGACATGAACTAACATCCAGATCCATCTCTATAGCTAATAAACTTTTCAACAACCCATCAATAAAAAGCAGACATTTTGCTTTTCACAATACCACCGAAACATCTGCAATTAAAAATGAGCATCCTGATGAACGGATCAATCGTTTCACCTATTGGTCTGTGAGGCTTTCTTCAGAAGCAATTATTTCTGCATTAAAACCGCTCTCCTTAAAAGCCAGTGATATCAGTTGCCTTATAGTAAATACCTGCACCGGATATATCTGCCCGGGAATCTCTTCTTATCTGATCGAAAAGTTGGGGTTCAAACCTGATATAAAAGTTTACGATATGGTAGGAGCCGGATGCGGTGGGGCGATTCCAAATCTTCAGTTAGGATACAATTTAGCTAAAGATGGAGAAATCGTGGTTTGTGTTTCTGTAGAGATTTGCAGTAGCACATTCGAGATGGATAATGATATGAATCTTATTGTTTCAAATGCGCTTTTTGGAGATGGAGCAGCGGCATCTGTGCTATGGAACAGACCCCAAGGGGTCAGGATGGTCGATTTCCTCAGCCTTACATATCCTGAGTTCAGAGAGCATATCCGGTATACACACAAAAACGGACGACTTCACAATCGTCTTTCCATAGCTCTTCCCAATATTATAAGAGAAAAGGTTCCCCAGGATGTTCACTCGATAATCACCAGAAATCAACTTTCATTGAAAAGGATTAACCATTGGGCGATCCATCCTGGCGGAGCAAAGATTCTTGATTTTTTGCAAAACGGTCTTGATCTCACTGATAATCAGATGGTTTTCAGCAGAACTGTATTGCAAAACCTGGGAAACATGTCCTCCCCCACGGTCCTTTTCATTTTAAAAGAAATATTGAGAAATGGTTCTGTAAATGATGGTGACTGGGGGATAGTTACAGCATTTGGAGCCGGTCTTTCGATCCATACTCTTCTTCTTCATTGGGAATGAGAAATGAATACAAGCAGAAGCCCGGTCCGTTTTCTTTTCGCAGATCTTAAAACCAGATCGTCTGCTTCTGAGATTATGGACTCTTCCGATTGTGATCTATTCATGCTGCACCGCACAGTGAATCATTTTAAGTATATCAACAGGTATCTTGGCGGAATCCGTCCTCTGTTGCAACGAACACTTCTCTCTCACATGGAATCACTGGGCAAAGATAATTACACTATTCTTGACCTGGGAGCTGGAGGATGTGACATACCGGTCTGGCTTTCCAGAACTGCTCTCAGGCAATCAATCAGGCTTATTATTTACTGTATAGACAATGACAGAAGGATTGCTTCTTTTGCAGCAGAGAACTGCCGTGGCATAGAGGGCATAGACATTGTTGTGGGAGATGTCTTCGATGTATTAACAGAGTATGAAGCAGACTATCTGATTTCCAACCATTTTCTCCACCACCTTTCTGATGAGAACATAGTCCGATTGTTAAAGACTATCAGCACCAGAAGCAAATACGGCTTTATAATAAACGATCTCTTGCGCAGCAGAGTTTCTCTTTTTTTCTTCTTTATGATTTGCCCACTTTTTTTTCGTAAAAGCTATGCTCTGATGGATGGATTGAGATCGATAACCAGGGGTTTTAAAGCAAATGAATTGAAGAGATTTAGAAAAGCTGCCGGAGTAGATTATACTATTTCCTATGTCAGTCCCGGCCACATCTGTATGCACTCATTAATTTGATATTTCAGAGAAACGATGGGAAAAGGAAAGAGCACAGGAGTATTGCAGGTTATTAAAAGTACTTTAAAAAGATTTCTCAGTGATGATTGTTCCAGACTTGCGGCAGCACTTTCCTTTTACACTTTGTTTTCCCTGGCTCCACTACTTTTGATAGTAGTTGCGATAGTGGGTTTTATATATGGAACTGAAGCGATTCAGGGAAATATTGTGAAGCAATTAAGCGGTTTTATAGGTGAGAAAAGTGCCTTTCTGGTTCAGGATCTCATAATCTCCATCTCCCGCCCCTCCTCCAGTTTTATAGCATCTGCGATAGCAGTTTTTCTTTCTCTTTACGGAGCATCTCACGTATTCAATCACCTTAATATTTCAATAAGCCGCATCTGGAATATCAGTACCGGTTCGGGGTTGAGCCTGAAACATTTACTGATCAGGAAATTTTTTCTAATGATATTAGTGATTGCCACCGGGTTATTTTTCCTTCTTTCTCTATTGACAGGTTCGCTGCTCAATTACTTTGCAGGTTTTCTTCCGCAGACGATTCCACTGATATCAGTATTTCTGGAGATGATGAATACGCTGTTAAGTCTGGGGACTACGATTCTGGCATTTGTCTTAATATATAAATATCTGCCGGATGTAAGAACAGCCTGGGAACCGGTGATAGTTGGTAGTATTTTGAGTGCGTCTCTTTTTTTCCTGAGCAGATTAATAATAGTCTTATATCTTCGGTTCAGTATTTACAGTTCGGTATATAATGCTGCGGCTTCACTGATAATTCTTCTTATCTGGCTTTACTATTCCAGCCAGATATTGTTTTTGGGAGCGGAGTTTATCTATATCTACGCGAATCTTTGTGGTAAACCGATTCGTTCCTCCACTGCAGAATAGCCCATGAGTAGCTGCTAAGGTATTGAAACAATTCCTAATCAGATAAGCCCTGAAGAATAAGGGTTTTAACCTTTCCGATTCTTCGTTTAGATATTTTTTCCAGATTACTTCTGATTAGATATTGTTTTGATATTAACTCCTATTTTTTTCCGATTTGATATTATTACGTCATTTTTTTGCTACTAGACACCTGATCGGTTACGCCCATGGTATGATTCTTGCCTTAATATCTTTATATATAGGTATCCTTTTACAGGAGATGCTATGTTAACTTTAGCGTTGGTTTTTCTGGTACTGGCTATAATAGCTGCGGTGCTGGGATTTAGTGGAATTGTGGCAACGTCGGCTTTAGTTTTCCAGATTCTTTTCTATGTATTGTTGGGAATCTTTGTGTTCACTTTTATCTATGGTCTGGCCATTAAACCACCCAAAGTTTAGCACCTGGTTTTGTATCAAACACAAGGAGAAAAATGTGGGTGCGGTTAAGAACATAACTATCATTTCTATTATAAGTGCAGCAGTTCTGGGAGTTTTTAAGAAGTTTACCATGGGAAAGAAATGTTTTGGAATCAAAGTCAAGAGAAAGCATTTCTGGAAGATGAAGCAAAAATCGATTGGTTTACTTTTTAAATCTCTTTTGAAGCTTTTTAAAGCAAAAAGGAAAACCGGGCACAGATGGAAAAGGATTTTACAATCAGCCTGGTAAGTGTCAGGTCTCCACCAAAACAGCCAGAAATGTTATGGTGCAGACCATCTCTCAAGGAGTCTCATTATGAAAAAGACCTGGATATTGATGGTGCTTTGTGCACTTTTATCCTACTCTTCGATTGAAGCGCAAGGAGTAAAACTAAGCCTGATTGGTGCAGTATCTAAAGAAGTCGGCCCAGAACATGAAAGATTTAACTGGGGGTTTTCTGTAGGGGGCGATTTTTTCTTCTATGTAGACGATAATATATTGCTGGGATTGCGATCTACCTACTCCCGTTTCACCCCGGATGAATCAGAGTTTGTAGAAAGTGTAGGTGACCTGTTCGAGGGAAATGTCAGCGGGGATGCATTTGTGGTAGAGATTATTCCATCCCTGCGTCTGACAACCCGTTATTCTATGAGCAACATTAATCTTTTTGCTCAGATCGGTGCAGGGGTATTCATACTTAATAACGATGTCACTGTTACCGGTGAAAGTGATGAAGATGGTGAAACATCAGTAGTGCAGGAGGTTTTCGGAGAAGGAACTCAGGGGCGTTTCGGTTTTAATGTAGGTTTAGGTATCACATTTGGAAACCCGGAGTTTATCACCGTTGACCTCTATCCCATGTTTAATCTGGTGTTTTTAGGAGATGGTGATTCATTCAGATATTTTACAATCAATCTTGCTCTGGGAATCGGAATATAATCCTTTTATCAGGCGGAAAATATTTAAAGTCTCTTCAGGCTATATTCTTTCCGCCTGATAATACTGCCATCTTTTTTGTGAGATTTATAAATTTTGTTGCAGACCGATTTCTCACTCTGGAAAATGTTCTATGATTTCTACCACCTCCTGATAGCTTTTCTTCTGGCCCTGCCAGTAGGATTGGAAAGGGAAATTGGAAGCAGAGGTGCAGGGCTGAGAACATTTCCTCTGGTAGCGGTGGGAGCATGCGGCTATGTTCTTATCAGTCTTGAAAGCCTCACTACCACAGAGGCTCAATCCAGAGTAATCTATGGAATCATTACCGGTATAGGATTTATCGGTGGTGGTGCAATCATCAAAAGCTATAAAACAGTAAGCGGAACCGCCACTGCAGCAAGTGTGTGGAACACCGGAGCCATAGGAATGGCAGTAGCCATGAACCGTTTCGATATAGCTATATTTCTTGCACTATTTAATTACATCACCTTGCGCTATGCACCAATTTTCAAGAGCAAATTCAGTAAAGAAATGTGAACCCTTCCGAAGTTTGAACTTTCGTTAACCCCGTTCGAAACTCCGGTATCGCTATTCTTAACTCTAATGAATTGCAATTCAAAACTCCGGTATCGCTGTTTTAAGCTCTGGGATTGCTGTTCAAAATTCCACCATTGGCTATTGCGAACCAATAAAGGGCGCATGCCTTACCAGATTCCTCACATTCGTTCGGAATTCTGAATAATATCCGATGCAAATTTTTGGTTTTCTTAATTTTACCCAAATAAGTCATCTTTTTGCTTAATGAACTAAAATCTGAGTTGCCCGATGACCGAAATAACCTTCAAGGATGAAATTAACAGAATTGATAATTTTTGATTACTTCAAGACTTTCTACAATACATAAGAGTTACAATCACTCCCAATGTATTAAACAGGCATATTTTGACTATATTAAACGTATAAATGTATTTTTCAGGCATTCAAGTCTTTATGGGCTTTCAAATCTGTTGAAATCTGTGGATTCTCAGATTCATTATTTTAAAAAAAATTCAGGAACACAATCGGTTTTCCTATATCGGGGGGACAAATCATGAGGAAAAATCGGATAAAAAGTCTGGGTGTCATTTTTTTGTTTGCTACGGTTTCTATTTCACAAACCATCCGACCATCACAACCCACTCACCTTATGTACACCCCTACCCCCAATGTCAACCCGGCATATCATCTGGTGCTTGGACTTCATGAGATCTCATTTGCCTTGCCAGGTAAATTGCAGCTTCAGATGTCCCTGCTGGATAATATCGGAAGAATTAATTTCGGTGCCAAATATGGTTTTCTTAGCAACATGGCTGTTGGTGCAGGTATGGCTTACAACTTTATTCATATCGGAGATGGCTCTCATGGAATATGGGATAAACCGCGACTGGGTGCGTTCCTTGCCATTGGATTGATTGGAAACCAAAAAAGCCCATTTCAGCTTAATATCACCCCTCATACTCAGATTGGTGAATACTTCTCGGTCGGCCTTGATTTAGGGTTATTGAGTTCACCTCATAGTATGTGGTCAATAATCTGGGAGGTAGGTACCTCTGTTACCAATTATGGCGGTGGTCAATTTTACCTTAACACCGATGTAGGAATACGTATTAATCCCCCAGGTGCGAAATTTCTGTTTTTTGATTTAGGAATCGATCTGACAGAATTTCATGTAGGAGGGGCAAATCCTTCAGTTTCTCCTTACATTGATTTCACCTTTGCCATGAACACGAAATAATGTCTAAAAACCCGCAGGAAGCACATTTAACCAGAGATGTACTGCGGGTCTTAATTCGTGTTATTATGTTATTAGCATCCGTTGTCTTACCTTTCGTATTATTCGTGTTAATTCCCATATTTCAGCAGTAAACAAAACATGAACGACGCGAATCAGAAAACACGAACAATCGCGCATAGTAAACTTGATCAATAAGATTACCGGAATCTTTCTTCAGATTCCTGAGATTATCTGCAAAATGCCAGACCCAGTCTGGTGGTCCATCAACAAAAGACCCGAACCGATCCACAAGGCTCCTGGTCTTCCAGAATCATTCCAGGGTGATCCGGAAATTATCCAGACCAGAGTCTGGCAATTATAAATACACAATCCTTCAAATTTCCTGTTCTAATCTCTGCCAATTCTGATTTTTTCCGGCATAAACCATTGGTAAAGTGCCGGAACCAGGACTAATGTCAATAGTGTAGATGAAACAAGTCCAAAAACCACCACTACTGCCAAAGGACGCTGTACTTCTGAACCCATCCCCCGGGAAAAAAGCAGTGGAAGCAAACCAAGAACTGTGGTCAAAGCAGTCATAAGCACAGGACGGAGTCTCAATAAACAAGCTTCAGTGATCGCATCCTTCAGAGGTAATCCTTCTGATCGCAGTTGATTAATATAAGAGACAAGTACCAACCCGTTTTGAACAGCTATGCCAAAAAGTGCAATAAAACCAATGGAAGCAGGAACCGAAAGGTATTCTCCTGTTAAATACAAGCCAGTAACTCCTCCAATCAGAGCCATCGGTACATTAACATAGATAAGCAATGCACTTCGTAGATTCCCTAAAGACATATAAAGCAAAAGAAAGATCAGTCCAAGAGATACAGGCACAATTATCGCAAGTCTTTTCATGGCCCTCTGCTGATTCTGAAACTGTCCACCATATTCCAGATAATAACCGGAAGGAAGTTTTACATTCGATTCGATTTTATTCTTGATATCGGCAACAACTCCTCCCATGTCCCTTCCGCGTACATTACCAGAAATCACCCAGCGGCGTTGATTATTTTCCCGGTTGATCTGAAGAGGACCTGTCACATTTTTGATTTTGGCAACCACTGACAGAGGAATATTCAGGCCATCAGACGTATGCACCAGAAGATTACCTATAGCCTCCGGATCATTACGATATTTTTCATCAAAGCGGATCTGAATTCCAAAACGGCGGGTATTCAAAAAAAACTCATCAACAACTTCTCCTCCAATGGCCAACTCTACGACTTCGAGTATCTCATTTACACTGACCCCATAACGGGCACAAGCTTCCCTGTCGGCGATTATCTGTACCTGGGGTTGACCGAAATTCTGCTCTGTAGAGAGATCCACCAGTCCTTTTACCGGGCTTATCACCTCTTTTATCTCTTGAGCCTTGGATTTGAGAACCGTTAAATCTTCACCGAATAGTGTCACTGCCAATTGAGTTTTAATTCCGGAAAGCAGCTCATCAAACATGCTTGAAATCGGCTGAGAAAAGTTGAGTTGAACACCCGGATATCCGCTTAATGCATTATTAAGAGACTCAACCAGTTCTGCTTTGTTCGAATGATTTTTCCACATATCAAACGACTTTAACGCTATCTGTATATGAGCCGTGTTGACCGGATGAGGATGGCTCCCGGTTTCGGGCCGGCCTATTTTTGCTATTGTCATCTCTACCTCATCAAATTCCTTTATCTTTCTTTCGATTCTCATTACGGTTTCGGTTGCCTTCTCCAGCGAAATCGATGGAGCCATAGTTACGTTGATCTGGATAACTCCCTCTTCAAGAACCGGTATGAACTCTGTTCCAAGCCGCGGAATAATGGAAATCGACAGCATGAGAGCCGAAAGCGCAACAATCAATACGGCAAAACGTTTACGTAAAATCAAATGAAGCACCGGCCTGTAGATTTTTTTGAGTAAAGTCACCAGCGCAAATTCCTTCTGAACTCCCTTTTTAAGCAGTAATGAGGAGAGTGCCGGAGAGAAAAATATGGCGGCAATCAGGGATCCCAAGAGTGCAAATGTAATTGTGAATGCCATAGGTGTAAACATCTTTCCTTCCACACCTTCAAGTGTAAAAAGCGGAATGAAGACTATGATAATTATGGCCACCGAGAAAATTATGGGCCTGGCGACTTCTGTGCATGAGGAAATGATAATAGCGGCTTTACTTCGTGATCGTTTTTTTTCATCAGACAGATTTCGCATGATATTTTCTACAATGACTATCGATGCATCTCCCAGCATACCTATTGCTACAGCAATTCCTCCCAGAGACATCAGATTCGCAGAGATTCCTGCTATGCCCATAAATATCACCGCTACCAAAGCACATACCGGCAATGCTAACGAAACAATGAGTGCACTTCGGATATTTCCCATAAAAATCGCCAGAACAGCAATAACCAGAATTCCTCCCTGCCACAGGGCATCCTTTACGGTTCTTACAGCGTTCTGAATAAGAGTGCTTTGATTATAATAAGGGACAAGCTTTACACCAGCAGGTAAGGAACGTTGGACCACCGGGATTTTTTCATCCAGCCGCTTTATAACTTCAGAGGTGTTTTGACCAAACAGTTTCAGCACGATTCCGGCAACCACCTCCTCATTTCCATTGATAGTTACCACGCCGCGACGCACCTCTTTCCCGAAATCAACTTCGGCAATATCGCTCATCCGAACAGGCACTCCATCAACAGTCTTTATCTGAATGTTTCTGAGATCATCCAGTTTTTCCAACAGTCCTATTCCCCTCACCAGATACTCTTCTGATCCTACAACCAAAAACTGTCCACCGGCATTGCGGTTGTTAGCATTCACAGCATTAACCACATCCTCCAGCTTCAGATGGTATTTATTCAAAGCATAAGGATTAACCCTGATCTGATATTGAAGGACATGGCCACCCATGGAGAGAATCTCGGTAACTCCAGGCACGGTCTGAAGCTGATACTTTACTATCCAATCGTTGACTTCACGCAGATAGGTGTCGAGTGCTTTTCCTTCGGTGTCAACAGTAGAATCTGCTGAAAGATAGTACATAAAGACCTCTCCCAAACCGGTTGAGATTGGCCCCAGGACCGGCCTCTCCTCCAGCTCCGGCAAACCTGCACTGGAAAGCCTTTCGGATACTATCTGACGTGCAAAATAGATATCCACATTATCTTTGAAATAAACATAAACCACTGCCATTCCGAAAGCGGACGTAGACTTGACCAACCGCACACCTGGTAATCCATTCATGGCCGATTCTATGGGAAAAGTTATCAGCCGTTCGATTTCTTCGGGAGCCATTCCATGAGCTTCCGCGAAGATTGGAACCATTACCGGTGAAATATCAGGAAATGCATCGGTGGGAAGCCTGTTATATTGAAAAACACCATATACGGTAACACCTATCATGCTGAAAATAATCAGCCAGTAATTTTTGGTAACTAAACTAAATAATCTGCTCATCTTTTCTCCTATCAATGTCCATGGCCAGCGTGAGCATCAAATGAGCTGGTGACAATTTTAGCTTTCAATTCAAAAGCACCATTTGCCACATATTCATCACCTTCATGCAGCCCATTCAAAATAAGGATATTTCTGGAATCACTCTCTCCCACTGTAACATCTACCGGTTTAAAAACACCTGGCTCATGACTGATAAAAACCACCTCTCTTCCATCAAGAAGCTGAACTGCATTTTTATCTACTATCAAACCGTCCTTTTCACTGACTGTCCTGATTTGAGCCTTAATAAATGTTCCCGGACGCCAGATACTATTATTATTTGGCAGCACCACCCTGGCTGTGATTGATCGGGTCTGAGAATCCATTACCGGTGAAATGTATTGAATGACTCCCTGAATACTGTCCCCGGTATCCATAGCCTTGACAGTAACTTTCTGTCCGATTCTTACTTTTGAAGCGTCCTTTGGATAAACTGCAAGATTAGCCCATACGACAGACAGATCGGCCAGTATATAGATGCTTTCACTTTCAGAAACATGTTCTCCGGGTACTGCATGTTTTTTTATAATTCTACCGGAAATCGGGGCTTTGAGAGAATACTGGGTCATGCTCTGATTGCTCTCTATTGTGGCAACAACCGATCCTGCCTTAACATATTCTCCAACCCGGTAATTTACTTCTTTAATAATTCCTGAAAACCTGGGAGAAATATGTACCACCCGGTCTTCATCGAATCCGATCTCTCCCCATAAATCAATATCTTTACTGATTTTTCCCCTGCTTGCTTTGGCCACGGTGATTCCTGCCATTTTAATAAATTGAGGTGCAACTGTCAGTTCACCTTCTTCATCACTGTGCTCACCTGGATGTTCATGGTCATCAAGATCATGATGATCATGGCCATGCTCACCCTCATGATCATGACCGTGGTCATGGTCGTGTTTGTGGTCGTGGTCGTG
>JAAYPC010000122.1 GCA_012519985.1 Fibrobacter sp. | reverse complement strand
TGCTCTCCCGGCTTTTTTTATCAATTTCAACAAACGTTGGATCAGTGAAAATAAAGTTGAGATGTTCAATTTTTTTCAGTTCTGTTTTAAGTGATTCAAACCCGTATATTGTAAAAATGCCCGCAGCAACTTCCAGTTTGCTGCCTTTGGTAATTTCTTTTTTCAGGTCGTCACCAACTTTTTCGGTTCTGTTATTGAAGGGATGGATCATTGCGAAAGGCTCTTAATTGAAATTAACATCAGTGGAATATTCTATTTTCTTTCCCCATCTTTTAAGGCAAGCGCTGCGGTTAATGCAGTAACTCTTAGGATTGCATTCCGCAGCACACACAAAAAACCTCGTTTCCAGTAACCCTCAGTTAACGCTTTCTGATAGTATTTAGTTTCCCTCTTCTTCATAAGAATGACTTCTGAGGATGAAAAACGAAACCGCGCTGGCAATCAAGGTCACTACATAGGTAAAGTATCCGGGGCTTTTCCGGCGGATTAAAAAATTAATATAGTAAAAATAAGCAAGTAATGTTGATTTTTGTAGTAAGAAAGATGCTTTGCATGAAATAAAATGCATAATTAAGAACAAATTATACTCTTGATAACGTTTTTGGGGAGGAAACAAGAGCAAGGCTGAATAAACAGCAGCTTTAGAACTGAAAAGTAGTTAGTTTGAAATAAAACCAAACTACACCTTTCAGGTATGCTAACTTAAGAAGGAGTAGGAACAGGAAACGAAATTCGAAACAGGAACAGGAGTAGGAATGGGAAAATTCGAACCATGATGAAAGTGATTCATACTGCTTTGACAACCTTTGGACAAGAGATCATAGTTCCCTGCCCGGTCGGACAGGGCTTTTACTTTGTTAAAATCCGATCAGGAAAAGACACTTACATTCAGAAGATAAACACCTTTTAGCACATAATGCATGGTAACATCTGATTATCCGGCTTCCTGAATGCATCTCTCGATTTGCTCTTTGGCCGTAATTGGATCGGCCACTTCGATGATCAATTTTTCGTATCTACTGTTGGCCAGCTCAACGATGATTGCCTTTTCAGAGCGAATTACATCCCAGAATTGAAGTTTTTTGGCATGCGAGTAGGTACCAGCCCTGATTACACCAGGCACATGGGTACCTAATAGCCGTATACCTTTCCATACTCCCTTTACTGCTTCGGGATCAAATTTAACACTAACCAGATTCTTTTTTGAGACTGTAATTTTGTTTTTAAATGCAAAAAACTTGTGTATACCCTTTACAATAAAATGAATCTGATCCGCCTCGATTTGAATGTCTACCATAGTACCTCCTGGATTGCTTCTGGTAATTGTTTTTCCATTTTAAAACTATGGGATAATAGATCTGATCAGATAAACCACATCTGGTGTCGCTGATAAGTAAAATTTAGCTTTGATTACTTATATTACGATCTGATATAAATTGTTTATTTACTTTAAGATTAAATTATGGCTGGAGCTAATTTTGCTCATTTTTTTGATGCGTTTTGAAACCCTTTCAATGTGTCATTTAAAACGATTTGAGAAATCACCACTTGTCATTTTTTTTTGTGGGGATTGAGTGGATTCCTGAATTGTGCACATGATTTAGGAAAGATTTCTCCTCGAGGACTCGTCGAAATGACACGTTGAGCGGACATCAGTCTCCAGTCCATTTTTAAAAGTATAGAGAGCTGGCAAAATAAGCGGGTCCTTCCTTGAGTTTTGAAATGATTAAACTGGTACTAATAAACCGGTATGATATTGCTTAATGAAAATTCATCGGTTTCCAGTTTGACAAGGTAATTCCCTCCCGATAATGAGTTTAAGTCAAGGCGCTTTTTGTACTGGCCAGGTGACATATAAGTTTCGGGAATAGATTTGATCACTTTTCCCTGCAGGTTACAAATTGAAACAGATACACCAGAACTGGTGCTAAGTTCAAAGAATATATCTACTGATTTTCCTGGCCATAAGGAGGTTATAAACGGATATTCATTGTTTTTGGGGTGCTTATTGAAAAAACTGGTGGAACTGCTTTTTTTAACCGATTCAGAAAACAGTGAGCTGCCGTCAGCAAGAGGAGTAGAAAAACCAAGCAGTTCTCCAATGGTTGGTGCAATATCAACTTGCTGTCTGTATGATGAATCAATTATACCGGCTTTGGTATCAGGTCCTATCATCATGAACAACAGATGCTTACATCCTTCACATTTGCACCCATGGTCTGTAAAATCGAATGTATGGCGGCCATGATCATTTACAACAAATAATGTGGTGACATCCTTGTAAAACGAATCATTCTGCAGCAGATCCCATACCAGGCAGACAATACTGTCTACCTGTTGGATTGCCCTGATGTATCCTCGCCAGTCTTTATCGTGGGCTTTGGAATCGATCTGCCCAAAATTAATTATTGCAAGACGTGGATGCTGTGTCGTAAGAACTTTTTTAGTGTTCTCCCAGGTGTGAATGTCATCTTTATTATTATTGCCATAAAATACTTTTGCACCAAACGGAGCACTGTAACCTTTATATTTGCTATAGGATAGTATGGAAAGTTTATCCTTACCAAGTATAACTGCACACTCCCTTTCAGGAGCATCTGTTTCTTTTCTGAAATACTCAAACACTGTAGGTTTATCCGGTCGTTGCGATCCATCATTCGAAAGTTTCTGCCAGGCACCTGAGAGTACAGTAGAATGCCCGGAGCATGTAATAGTCATTTTTTCATTATAAAATTTGGTATATATCGTACCCAGCGGGCGCAATTTGTTCCACATAAACGGAATATAACGGTGAGTGGAATCTCCGAAAGTTTCGCTGTATCTGGAGCCGTCAATTACAACTATCACTACATTGCGAGTCTTATAACCAATTGCAACACTGCTGTCAATTATGCATAATAGAAGGCAAATCAAAACCTTACACCGTTTCATATTTGCGATTTCCTTTCCCTGGAATTCTATATTTTGATTATAACATCATCTCACAAAAAATTTATACTTGCACTTTAATAACCAGCCCCGGACAATTGTCACTGTCGTTCTTTAAGTGTTTGATATTTGGTGCAAATGCATCGTTTTTAACATGCCGTTTTTTTTTGGTTGTGCAGTGCATCTGTCACCAGAAGCGCGCATTAATTCTGGCATATCTCTGTAAATGAAGAGTCCTTACCGGTACCCATATAAAACCAGGCAGAGAAATCCTTTGGAAATCTGAGACACCAGGTACCAGATAGTTCAGCCATAAGATTAAGCGATTAAAATTGACAATCAAATGGAAATAACCAGTTGATAATGAAGGATCTAAGCGCGGTCCGATATGAGCGCGTCAAAACTGTATTGCAACTTTGGCGCACCCAAAAAAAAGGGGACTTATACAGTCCCCTTAAAATTTACCAGAATTGAAGGCTGAGAGTTCAACTCAGCTACTGGTTACTTACTTACAAATGTTGTAACGGACATTTTTTCAAGCTTGACAGTCAGAACACCATCAGTTGCCGTAACCGCAGACTTTTCTGCCCAGTTCTCATTATTATTTGTTACAATTGGTGTAAAAGTTGTCGGAACAGT
This sequence comes from Fibrobacter sp., assembly GCA_012519985.1. Lineage (GTDB taxonomy): Bacteria > Fibrobacterota > Chitinivibrionia > Chitinivibrionales > Chitinispirillaceae > JAAYPC01. The sequence goes on along the minus strand of JAAYPC010000122.1, from coordinate 6,034 downwards.
TCCACCAGAGATAGTAATCGGTACTGTTTGTTCAGATTCTGTCTCATTAACTGCAACAATAACAATCTTACCGGCATCATCCTTTGATGCTGTAAGCAGCACTTTTTCAGGAAGCTTGTCTGTTGATGTAATGTTAACAATTTTGTGACCTGGGCGAATATAACGGCTGTAATTACCAAAGGTGTAGTAGCGTTTGGCAATGGTATTACTTCCTTTAATAAGTGCCAATCCCTCATTATCGTTCTGATAGTAGGCTTCATACCACCAATAGCACCATGCTGAAGCTTCACCAACCATAAGTCCTGATTGTATCCATCGTCCGACAGCGACACCATTTTTGATGTCCGTACTCGGTCCCTGCTCAGGCCAGTACATCACACCAGACATTTCGGTTTGCCAAATCTCCTTGGTTCTCTTGCCCCCAGTAACATCTGCAGGCCACGGGTAGGCCACCTGCGATTCATACTGGTGCACACCCAAAATGTCGACCGCATTCCAGGCTTCGGTGTCCTTAGCCAGCCAGTGGCCGTAGTCATAGCCATCTCCATCTTTACACTTTTGAGCGCATTTTGCAATCTCTATAGAGTCGTTTATATCATTTGAAAAGCATCCACAACCATGCGGATCGGAGCTTTTATACTGATCAATGCAAGATAGATTACTCCAAACGTGGATCCACAATGATGCTTCGGGTGCAATCAATTTAACATTAGGAGCATATTGGTCGAACGCTTTCCTTGCCACTTTAACGAATTCCACCATCTGCTTTGCGGTGTACACCATTGATTCGTATTCGTCAGTAAGCGGTGGACTGCACGGCTTTTCACCTGCACCAGAACCACAAGACGCAAAATCGGACTCATTCGCAATCGACATTGCGTAGAGATTATTAGAAGCTGCGTATTGGGCTATCTTTTTTGCCCAGTCATTATAGTTTTCCGGTTTCAAGTAACCACCCGCAGTCGTTTTTCCATTACTCTTCATTTCTCTGGGTGCACTCCAGCACGATCCGATAATTTTAGCACCGTAGGTGTTTCTCGCTGTTTCCCAATCGCTTGGTACATCTCTATGACCTCCATTTTCATGCATTCCTATACGCAGAATGGACAAACCGAGCGCATCTTTTGTAGTGAGATCGGAGGTGAAAAGTTGTTTCCAGGGGAGCGATTTGCCGCCGGGCATAATGGTCGCATTGATACCAAAACCCTGTATGGTCTGTTTTTCCTGGTCAAGATGAACAGTTACAGTTGTTTCTGCAGCAGTGTCCAGCTTAATTTCAATTCCGGCAGTATCAAGTGTACCAATTGGAATTGACTTAACTTTATAATTTTCAGCAGTAACTCTGATTGTATCCACAATATCTGCTATTTTTGCCAGTTTACTGCTACCTGTACTGAGGTTTTTAGAAGAGTAATTAACAACGTATTTGCCATTATTCATTGGAATGTAGCGAAACATCACCTTTTGCTGGTCAGTTGAAACCCTGATTACAAGCAATTTACTTGTATGGGAGATCTCATCAACATTAAAACGGTACAATCCCGCCTGGACATTCTGTTGCACCACCTTTTTAATCAGAACTCCATTTACATCAAATACCTCGATCTTCACTGGAGAAGGTTTGACCAGGCTGAAGTCCAGTGAACCACTGGTCAAGGTTATCGGTCTGGGTTCTGATTTAAAAGAAGCTTGAATATTAGTAGTGGCAATCGAAAAAGCACCATCTGAACCAGTGGTGTCCTTTAATCCAGCATTAACAAGCTCGACATTTGCATTAGATACAGGTTTCCCTGCCTGATTTGTGACTTTTCCTGATATTTTAACACTCTGGGCATTAATCGACAGCCCGATTAATAATAGAAAATAAAACATTAAATGTTGGCGCATAGCCTACCTCCCTTAAGGAATATTTATAATTTCTATGTAAGGATTTATATCCTGATTTGCCTTAAGATCCTCGGGACTTTAATCGGTACAATTAGTTTTCAACAATATTGTAACCCCAACTGGTGCCGAGTAATAAATAATATAAAAAAATTTAAATTGAATAAATTTCTAAAATATAAAAGCCGTAATAATCGTATTAAGGGATAGTAATGACTAAAGTAATAACGCATAAAAACTGTTCGTTACACAAAACATAAAAAAAGCATTCCAAATTCAACAAGTCTTGTATCCAATATAATATGAGGATAGTCTTTCTGAGAGCTTTTTTTACTATGTGCTGTTTTTTTCTTCAAATCAGGATAATTGAATAATTCTAAAATTTGAATTTTCAATGCATAACAGTTGCAATTTTTAACTTATAACAAAAAAACCTTTTCGTAAAAACCTTCCTATTATCCTTATATAGTTACTATCTATTAATAAAAAAGTCATATTAATCAGCATTTGAAAGACTTTAATTAGAAGCTTCTAACAATATGCGAGTTTTATACCTTAAATGTAAGGAGTTTTTCAATCTCTTCTCAGGCATGAAGTCTTAGTCTGAAAATCATTCTCTGGAAACTTTTGCTCCAATAACACACCAAGAAACCAGAAACCAAACAGTTCAGCCATCTGATTAAGCTGTTAAAACTTACAAAATTAGATATCAGGTGAAATACCTGTTTAATAGGAGGACAATGATTGATCCGGGGTTGATCTCCAAAAAATCAGAGATTTGCCAGGATTGGCTTTCTTCCGAATATTGCTGCTTTTTTATGTAAAAGAAATGGCCTCGACCGTTTTAACTTCTCAGAGAAACGGCTGGCCTTATCGAAAAGACCACCGAGGTTTGAAAAATCATAACAAGAATTAAAACTACAGTGCCAATATAATGCTATAAGCAATCTTCTTCCTGGAGAATTGGTTTGTCAATATCAGCTTTCCCATCCCACACCGGCCAGTATTTCGCTCTTTTTGCCTTTATACTCCCGGAATTTTTCTTTGCCCAATTAAAAGATTCAGGTGTGTTTTCCGTAAGTTCGCAATCCTTCTCCCAGGTTTTAAATTGTTCTGAGGTCAGCTCGCTTTTGGTTACCGGCTTTAGAGAAAACCTTGCTTTCATGGCACCCATACGGGGCGTAACCAGCGCATAGTACATCTTACCGGCCATCAGACTGGCTTTCATGAAATCAGCGCTCTCCCCGATAACCATGAACAGATGCTCTCCCGCACTGGTTTTGTAAAAGACCTTCTTCCTGGCAGATACAATCCCTGCAAACGTTTCATCATTTTCACTTATTTCAAATACGGAAGAACTGATTTTATAGCCAAATGTGGATGGCCGCATGAATACTATTCCAGCTTCACCTTCACCCAGTTTAAATGAAGCAGGATCGTCCTGGCCACTTGCCGCCGGTTTCATGTACTTATTGGAGCCAGCACATCCAAATAGAAACACTACCATGCTGATAAGAACAGTTACTGCCACATGTCTTGTGCGCATTTTCTTCTCCTTTTAAGATTTTAACTGGTTAATCATCACCCGATGATTCTGCTGTTTTATATACCGTTTTTTCCTCTTCGGTTTCGGCTTACACGATTGTTATAGTGTAACTTTAAATTACCCGGATATAAACGATATTTTCAGTTAAATATCATTCATTGTATGTAAATATAATTGTTAAAACAGATGCAAACCAAGATGTAAATAGATCCTGTGACTGAGAACTTGACCATAGGGTTTTATAAAATGTTGCTTTGAACGTTCTTAAGTCCCCCTTTGGGGGATTAGGGGACGGGACATCGGGAATATTTTGTTAAATCGGAATTAAGCCTTACGGCTATGAGGAAGTACCCCCCTTGGCAAGGGGGGATTGAGTGGAGATTCACCAGCATTTCTGTGCCGATTTGTACTGCTTATCCTTCTTTAATGCCCAGGCATTGAGTTTTGCACTGAGATTGCAGAGTTTGTTTCCTATAAAATCGACGTATGTTAACTTTTTCATGTTGATTATACCCTCTGGAAGCGTAGTCAGACGATTATCCTTAAGATATAACTCTTCCAAAGAAGCCATGGCTGTAAGTCCTTCAGGCAGCGATTCCAGCTTGTTTCCCCATAACCGCAGATATTTAACATTAACCAGCTTGCTTATTGTGGATGGAATATATACCAGACGGTTGTGACGAAGATCAAGATCAACCAGATTTTGTAACGAACCAATCTCCTCTGGTATGGAATCCAGACGATTACTTGAAGCATTGAGTTTCTGCAGATTTACACAATTGCCGATCTCTGCGGGAATTTTGGAGATGATATTACCGGAACAATCGAAGCTGCGAAGGTAGGTCAATTTGCCGATATCCGCAGGAATCTTGCTTATTCCATCCTGACTAACTTCTCTGTTTGAGAGATTGAGTGCTACCACATTTCCATCTTCAAAGGTAGCCACATCCTCAACACTCAGATTGGTGATTCCGCATTGATCAAGAATTGACTTGACCACGCTCTTCTGATCAACCGGTGCTGCGCTAACTACTGTGCTGACAGAATCGGCCTGCTCTTGCTGTGCAAAGCTCAGTCCCGCCAGAAAACCGATCAGAAAAACTGAAACGCTTTTCATAAAACCCTCCTATATATGTAAAAAATACCAGCAACTTAAAAAAAGTATATAAGGGAGCTTAACCTATCAAGGTATAATTGTGGTATCAAGGATTTTCAAGTTTTTGCACTTATATTTCATCCCCATAAACCGCGTCTTAATCAACACACACATTCCAGGATGACACTATTTTTGCTATGCTTTTCCTTAAAAGCAGAAGATGATAAGGCTATCCATGCCGCAAGATAAGTGGGGTTGGAAAAATTCATCAGAGATATTTTTCTAATCTAATCAATCGACTGTCCATCACATTATTAGTAATGATACGGTACTTTTCTGTTATTCCTCACTAAGATTTTCTAATAAATTTCGGGTTTATTTGGCGACTTCGTTTTTAAGAATAAAAACACTGGAGGGCAGATGATGATTTCAAAACTGAAGTCCTTAAACTCTTCTCCGTATACAAACTTTGACTCTACAGGATTTAAACCTTTTTTCGGTGATATATGGCAATCAGACAGTCCTGTATTTGATATTTTAATTGAAATCATAAAACCCTCTTTAATAATAGAGGTTGGGAGCTGGTTAGGCAGTTCAGCGATTCATATGGCTCAAGGCATAAAAAAAAACAAGCTCGATGCAGTAATTATATGTGTCGATACCTGGCTAGGAAGTATTGAACATTGGCTAAACCCGCGATGGCGGCCCTGGCTTAAAATGAAAAACGGTTATCCTCAGATCTATTTTCAATTCCTTTTCAATGTCATTTCAAAAGGAGTACAGAATCAAATCATACCGTTTCCAAATACAAGTACCATTGCTGCATCATTGTTTCTTAAGTATGGAGTAAAAGCAGATCTGATTTATATCGATGCAAGCCATGAGGAAAAAGATGTATTAAAAGACCTCGAAAGCTATTACCCCCTGTTGAGTAATAAAGGCATTATGTTTGGTGATGATTACAGTCTGATGGGTGTACGCCCGGCATTGGAATCGTTTTCAAAGAGAAACAATATTAATCACAAAGTCTTAAAAGACGAGAACTTCTGGATTATAGACAGGTGCAATCCAGTACGACCATTTTTAAGATTATTGTGAGAAAAAAGTTGTGCAGGAAAAACAGGGTGATATCAGGAACAGCCATTTCCAAAGATGGCACTATATCCATGCTTACCAATTTTTCTGCATACAATCAATGCTTCCTGTTGTTGAAATACTTCATTTAACTCACAAATTTCTCACAGATCAATTTTTATGCTGTTTCATGGACGCTCCAGCTTTTCCACTTCCAATGTTGCCACTCCAAACTCGCTGGTTACCATTCCGCTTATTACAAAAGCCGCATGGTATTGAAGCATCGCAGCGTATCTGGAATAAACCTGAGGGAAAAAAACGGTTTCTATCAACCCGGTCTCATCTTCAAAAGTAACAAATTCCATAGTGGTGCCAAGCTTTGTGGAAACCGTTTTGGCTGTAATACACCAGCCCGCAATTACTACCCTCTTTCC